>JALHFX010000097.1 GCA_022837595.1 Propionibacterium sp. | reverse complement strand
GTGCCGAGCATGCCTATGTAGTCAGCCCGGTCTCGATCCATGCCACCTGCCTGCAGTTCGACGCCGCGAAAATAGTTGCCCCCGCCGACAACGACCGAGATCTGAGTTCCGGTGCCAACGAGTTTCGCGATCTGGCGAGCCACCGAACGGACGATCAGCGGATCAACGCCGAGTTTGCCGCCACCGAAAGCCTCTCCCGATAGCTTGAGAAGCACACGACGATAAGGCTCGGTCATTAGGTTTCCTCCAGATGCAGGCGAGTTCTCGTCCACTCTAGTGGTTAAGCACACTCTGCGGCCACGTGGCACGGTCGAACCGGCCCAAAACTAAGTCGCGGGTGGTGGTCCGGAAGACCACCACCCGCGACTTACTAGATATCTCTGTTGATCTCAGGCCCCGACAACGAAACGTACGAAGCGGACGATCGTCACACCGGCCTGCTTAGCCTGCTGGCCGACTGTCGCCTTGTCATCGGTGATCGACTGCTGCTCGAGAAGGCAAGCCTCCTTGAAGAAAGCGGCCACGCGACCCTCGACGATCTTCGGGATGATCTTCTCCGGCTTGCCCTCTTCGATGGCGGTCTCGGTCGCGATTCGCTTTTCGCGCTCCACGATCTCGTCCGGCACATCTTCGCGAGAAACATAGTCAGGACGCATCGAGGCGATCTGCAGCGCGACAGCGTGCACAAACTCCTCGTCGTCACCCTCGTACTCGACCAAGACGCCGACCTGGGGAGGCAGATCTTGGCTACGCCGATGCAGGTAGATATGCACTGGGCCGTCGAAACGAGCGACGTTGGCCAGCTCGAGCTTCTCGCCGATCTTCGCCTCGAGCGCAGCGACCGCGTCGCCAACAGTGCCATCGTCCAGCGGCAGCGCCAGCGCGGACTCGACATCGACCGCCTGGCCCGCCTCGACGGCAGCGACGATCGCGTCGGCAAGCGAGATGAACTCCTGGTTCTTGGCGACGAAGTCAGTCTCGGAGCCGAGCTGAATCAACGACGAGCCGGCAGCGGCGACCAGGCCATTGTTGGCCGAACGATCGCTTCGCTTCGCGACTTTCGCGGCGCCCGAGACACGTAACAGTTCAGTAGCCCGCTCGAAGTCGCCGTCGGCCTCGGTGAGTGCCTTCTTGGCGTCCATCATGCCCGCACCGGTAAGGTCACGCAATTTCTTCACGTCAGCGGCAGTAATAGCCATATATGTGATCCTCTTTTGATCTGGATTGAACAGGTCAGTTGGCAGACTCGGCAGGAGTCTCGGTCTCGGCAACAGCATCGATCGCGGCCTCGACCAGGTCCTCGGCAGCAACGGCTGCCTCAACCTCAGCCTCAACGGTCGCCTCGGCAGCAACCTCGGCCTCAGCCTCGGCAACAGCCGCTGCCGCGGCAGCACCAGCTGTCTCGGTCTCAGCGACAACGGCCTCAGCCTCAGCCACAGTAGCTGCCTCGGAAGCGGCGGCAGCGGCCTGGGTAGCCTCGACTTCAGCCTCTACGCCGGCGAGCAGCTCGCGTTCCCAATCGGGCATCGGCTCGGACTCAACGGCTTGCTCGATATTGGCCTTCGAGCGCTTCATCAGACCGTCGGCGACAGCGTCAGCCACGATGCGGGTCAACAACGAGACTGAACGGATCGCATCATCATTACCCGGAATCGGGTAGTCGACTTCGTCCGGATCGCAGTTGGTGTCGAGAATGGCAACAACTGGGATGTGCAGCTTACGGGCCTCATCGATGGCCAGATGCTCTTTCTTCGTGTCGACAATCCAGACCGCCTGCGGTAGGCGACCCATATCGCGGATACCGCCAAGGGACTTCTCGAGCTTGTCCTTCTCGCGACGCAGGCCCAGCAGTTCTTTCTTGGGCAGACCGCCGGGAATGACATTCTCGAGGTCCATCGACTCCAGTTCCTTCAAACGGATGATCCGCTTATTGATGGTCTGGAAATTGGTGAGCATTCCACCTAGCCAACGCTGGTTTACGTAGGGCATACCGACGCGGGTGGCTTGCTCGGCGACAGTCTCCTGCGCCTGCTTCTTGGTGCCGACGAAGAGTACCTGGCCGCCGCGGGCGACGATACCCGAAATGAAGCTATAGGACTTGTCAATATAGGTAAGCGATTGACGCAAGTCGATGATGTAGATTCCGTTGCGCTCGTTGAAGATGAAGCGCTTCATCTTCGGATTCCAGCGGCGAGTCTGGTGCCCAAAATGCACACCGCTCTCGAGCAGCTGGCGCGTGGTGACGACGGCCATATTCGGTCCTTTCACATGGACGCATGCGCTGATCGCGTTTTGCGCCCTGTCGTGCGTGGCCCCGCTACTTGCGGATCCACTCGGTTCTTCGGCGACAAGGGATCTTGTCACCGCCTGATGCGCTTTCCGAACCCACCCGGGCCTTTTGACGGGCCCAGGACCTCGGGATCAGATCCGGCAACCACCCGGTTCTGCGCATGCGTTGTCAGCTCGCTGATGCGGGCTGCGGGACCAGTCTACGTTGCCGTCCCACATAACCGTCAATTTGGCTGTCTTGGGCAACTCAATTGACGTGCCAAGACCGGTCTCGCCGAGACATCCTGGGCTGCCTGCCCACCCGGTCGATGTCGCGATCGCCCAGTCAGATCCGGCTGTGCCGAGGAGCGCCTCCGTTCGATCTCAACTAGCCGAGATTATCCCCAGCTGTCGATGAGTTTGACCGATTCGGGGTGCCACTTACCAATCCTCTGAGCATGATATTTCGAACCAGACACCAAAGCTGGTCCCGGAAGGCACGCCTGTCGGGGCTGCTTCTCGTATTGCTCGGCCATCTCGCGCTGGGCCAGGGTGTAGTCGAAGCCTCCGCGGATCCTTCGGGACGAGTGGCGCCGCTGCCGGGTGAGGTGCTGCGAGGCTTTCAGATCGGCGAACATAACTGGTTGCCCGGGCACCGCGGTGTCGACCTGCGCGGAGATGCGGGCGAGGCCGTCAAAGCAGCAGCCATGGGGACGATCAGCTGGATCGGCGTCATCGACAACATTCCGATGATCACCGTGACCCATCCCGACGGGCTCCGTACGACCTATCAACCTGTCGAGGCGACCGTGATGACCGGCCAGGTGGTGACAGCAGGCCAGGAGATCGGTCTGCTCAGCACAGGGCATTGCCCGGACCAAGCGTGCCTGCACTGGGGTCTGCGCGATGGGGATAGCTATCTCGATCCGCTGACGTGGTTAGCCGGGTACGGAACCGGTGAGGTGAGGCTGCTTCCCCGCTCTGCGGTGCCGCGCCAAGAACCTCCTCCGGATACGACGGCCTCGACCGAGCTGCTGCCGCTCACCGGAGCCCTGCCGGTGAGCGGACCATTGACCTCCGGCTTCGGCTCGCGAATCAACCCGATCAGTGGCGCTGCCGAATTCCACGACGGCATCGATATCGGAGCCGCCTGTGGTACTGCGGTTCAAGTCTTATGGCCGGGCACCGTCAGCTTCGCCGGTGTCGCCGGCGGTTACGGTAATCGCGTTGAAATCGACCACGGCATGATCGGCGGGGTGCATATCCAGACGTCCTATTCGCATCTTGAAGGCTACGGAGTCTTCGTCGGCCAACAGATCGGCACGGGCACGGTCATCGGGCGGGTGGGCACCACCGGGTTCTCGACGGGTTGCCACCTGCACTACTCGGGTGTGCGCGACGGCACCATGGTCGATCCAAGGACCATCGGTGGCTGAACCAATACCCCGCGGCAGCTGGGTGCCCGTGAGGCTTGACCGTCGGGGTGAGCTCCAAGCACAGCGACCGGCTAGGTGCACAGCTAGGCGCGCGGATGGGCCTGCCGGAAGACCTGCTTGAGTCGTTCGTTCGTCACGTGGGTGTAGATCTGGGTGGTTGCCAGTGACGCATGGCCGAGCATCTCTTGGACGCTACGCAGGTCTGCCCCGCCCTCCAGCAGATGAGTGGCCATCGCATGCCGCAGCCCGTGCGGGCCGATGTCAGGGGCCTGCGGAATAGCACGCATCGCTTCATGGACGACACGTCTGGCAACGCGAGGATCAAGACGCCCGCCTCGGCTTCCAAGAAAGACAGCCTGCCCCGATGAGGCCGTAACCCACTCGGCACGCCGCAACAACCAGGCGTCCACAGCCCGCCGAGCGGGATCGCTCAATGGCACAGTGCGTTGTCTATTGCCTTTGCCCAGCACGCGGATGAGGCTGCGCTCGCGGTCGACATCGAGCAGGTCCAGCCCACACAACTCCGAGACTCGAATACCCGACCCGTAAAGCACCTCGAGAATCGCCGAATTACGGATGCCGGTCGGCCGCAAGCACCGCGTCCATCAAGCCAGCAGCATCGCTCTGCGTCAAGGTCTGGGGTAACCGTTTGGGCACCTTCGGTGATTTCAGCGCGGCGGCCGGATCATCGTCAACCAGCCCCTGACGCTTCGCCCAGCGGAAGAAGACTCGCACCGCGCCGCTGCGCCGTTGCAGGCTCGCGGCGGCCAGGTCAGCGCTTTGTTGTTCGGCCAGCCACGCCCGCAGATCGGGCAGCTGCACCTGGTCAAGGCGTGTGACACCAGCTTTGGCAAGCCAGTGACCCAATTGTTCAAGATCGCCGCGATACGCTCGCACCGTGTGCTCAGAACGATTGGCCTGTAGCCGCTGAGAGTCCGCGAATGCGTCGAAGGCATCCTGCAGAGCAGCTGGTACTTCAGCCGCATGCTGCTGGATCGCGTTACTCATCTGCGCCTCCTGTCATCGGCATTCGGTATCCAGCATCGCGTATCTAGGCCAGACCGCGTGGGAATCGCTGCCGCGGGTCGTATAGGTTTAGACCAGTTGAGCGGGCGGATGCCCGATGCGAATGGGAACACGAAGGACGGGCAGAATGCCGACTCCCCGGGAATGGGCAACCAAGGGCAATATTCTACGTATCACTCGCTGGGACGAACCGGTGATGCGAACACCCACCCGCCCGGTAACGGAATTCGACGAAGATCTGCACCAGCTCATCGCCGACATGTTCGCTACCATGGCCGTCGCCGATGGCGTGGGGCTGGCGGCACCACAGGTCGATGTCGATCTGTCTCTTTTCATCTTCCACTGTCCCGACAAGGACGATCGCCTGCGTTATGGAGTCGTCTGCAACCCTGCGGTCATACTGCCCCAGGGGAAGGATCGTCGGCTCGACTCCACCGAAGAGGGCTGTCTGAGCTGGCCAGGCGCCTATCAGCCACTGGCCCGACCTGATTTCGCCATCTGCGAGGGCGTGGACGAGAAGGGCGCACCTGTTCGTATCGAGGGCACCGGGCTGCTCGCCCGCTGCTTGCAACATGAGACCGATCACCTCGCCGGCACCGTCTTCGGTGATCGGCTTTCGAAACGCTCTCGCCGGTTGCTGAACGAACAGCATGATTCGATGGCGGCGCTCTACCCTGCCGACTGGCCGATCAGTCGTAAGCGCACACCGGCCGAACTCTGAGTTAGCTGACCACCGCCCCAGCTGCGGACGGACCAGCTGCTGATATCCGCGCCTTCGGAGGCCGACGGGCCCGACACCGCGCACAGTAGACTACCTGCGTGCCGAAGGACTTCGAGATCTTGCAACGTGACGGACGCGACATTGCTCGCATCGCCTGCCGAGGGCGCGATGTGCTCAATAACCCGATGATCAATCTGGGGACTGCGTTCACTACTGAACAACGCGATGCCCTCGGCATCACCGGTTTACTGCCCAAAGCGGTGATCACTCTGGATGCTCAGGTGAAGCGCGTCTACAGGCAGTATGCTCACGAGCCGTCTGACTTGGCCAAATACAACTATTTAACGGCGATGCAGGACCGCAATGAGACCCTCTTCTATCGGGTGGTCACCGAGAACATTGAGGAGTTGCTGCCGATCATCTACACTCCGACGATCGGTCTGGCCATCGCGGAATACAGTCACTGGTTCCACAAACCACGCGGTATCTACCTCGACATCGACAATCCGGACGATATTCAGGCAGCGCTTCGGGCCTCCGGCAAGAGCGCCGATGACGTAGATCTCATCGTGGTCACCGATTCGGAGGGCATCCTCGGGATCGGCGATCAGGGAGTCGGTGGCGTCGCAATCACAGTCGGCAAGCTCTCGGTCTATGTGGCAGCCGCCGGCATCCACCCGAACCGCGTGCTACCCGTGGTGCTCGACACTGGCACCGACAACCTCGACCTTCTCAATGACATGGCCTATCTGGGGGTACGGCACGCTCGGGTGCGAGGTGAGCGCTATGACGCGTTCATCGAACGGTTCGTCGATGAGGTCACAGCATTGTTCCCTCAGGCGTTGTTGCATTGGGAGGATTTCGCAGCGGGGAACGCCCATCGCATTCTCAAACAGTACCGCGACCAAATCTGCACCTTCAACGACGACATCCAGGGCACGGCCGGTGTGGTGGTGGCAGCTGTGTTGGCCGCGATCCGCACCTCCCGTACCAGGCTCGCCGATCAGCGCATCGTCGTCTACGGAGCCGGCACGGCCGGGGTGGGCATCGCTAACCTACTGCTCGACAGCATGGTCTCCGAAGGTATCGACCGCGAGCAGGCCATGAGCCAGTTCTGGGGGTTGTCGAGCAGCGGTCTGTTGATCGAGGGCGGCAGACTACGCGAGTTTCAGGCTCCGTTCGCTCGCTCCCCCGATGAGCTCCGCAGCTGGAAACTTGATACCCCCGGCCACTTCGAACTGGCCGATGTGGTGCGTAATGTGCAGCCGACGATTCTCATCGGTACCTCCGCGCAGAGCGGAGCGTTCACTGAAGACATCGTGCGCGAGATGGCGGCCCATGTCGATCGTCCGATCATCATGCCGCTGTCGAATCCGACCGCCAAGGCCGAAGCGCGCCCTGCCGATCTGCTGGCTTGGACGAACGGCCGCGCGCTGATCGCCACCGGTTCGCCTTTCGACGCCGTCGAGTTGAACGACACCACTTACGAGATCGCTCAGGCGAACAACGCCTTGATCTTCCCCGGTATCGGACTGGGCGTCATCACCTGCCGAGCAAGCCGGGTGAGCGACACGATGATCGCCGCTGCAGCGCAGGCTATTGCGTCCGCGGTGACTGACTTCGGCGAGGGCACCTCGTTGCTGCCGGCCATGACCCAACTGCGCAGTATTTCCGCGCAGGTCGCGGTGGCTGTCGTGCGACAAGCTCAGCGGGAGGGGCTCGCTCAGCGTGAGCTGGAGAATCCGATTCAGCAGGTGTACGACGCCATGTGGCAACCGGAGTATCCCGAGATCGAGGTCGTCTGATCAGCGAATCTTATTGACCACTCGCGTATCATTCGCCGCCTGTTTCAAGCGTTCAGCGCATAACAGGCAACCGCGGCAGCTGCCGCCACGTTCAGTGAGTCGACGCCGTGACGCATCGTGATGCGAACCACGGCGTCGGCCTGCGAAAGCCAGCGTGAGCTCAAACCGTCACCCTCGGTGCCCAATAGCAGCGCCACCTTTCGCGGCCGGGCTGCCAGCTCAGCGGCATATTCACTCAGGTCAATCGCGTCATCACGCAACGCCATCGCCACGATCTCGAAACCCGACTCCCGCAACACCAATAGGCCGGACTCCCAGTTGTTCATCCGCGCCCACGGGATCTCGAAGACCGCCCCCATCGAGGTCTTGATAGCGCGTCGGTAGAGCGGGTCGGCAGCCCGCGGCGCGAGCAGCACCCCATCCCAGCCCAGGCCGGCAGCGCTACGGATAATCGCACCGACATTGGTGTGGTCGACGATGTCCTCGCAGATGACCAGCCGGTTCGCCGACAACAATTCTTCCGGTTGGATACCCGCGGTGCGATGCATGGACGCTAACGCCCCACGATGCACATGGAATCCGGTCACCTGTTCGGCCAGTTCCTCGCTCACCAGATAAACCGGAGCATCACACTCGTCGAGCAGATCTGCCAGACCGGCGAGCCACCGTTCGGCAAGCAGGAAAGAGCGCGGCTCGAAACCCGACTCGATGGCCCGGCGAATAATCTTGGCGCCTTCAGCGATGAAGAGCCCGCCCTCGGTCTCCAGTTTGCGGCGCAGACTGGTTTCGCGCAGTTTGACGTAGTCGTCCAGACGCTGATCAGTGGGGTCTGTGATCGAGATGAGTGTCGCCACGAAGCCTGATGGTAGCCGCTAACACGGGCGCGGTGCATGAGTAGCCTCGAGCCGTCGTATCGTGAAGACCATGACTTCCCCCGCCCGGACACGCGTGCCTTGGTGGCGGCGCATCGATCCCTTCATGGCCGCCATCGTCACCGCCGCGGTACTCGCCACCGTGCTTCCGGCTCGGGGAGTAGGGGTCCCCGTGGTCGACTGGGCGTCGAAGATCACCATCGCCATTCTCTTCTTTCTCTACGGCGTTCGTTTGAAGCCGAGTGAGACGCTGACGGGGCTCAGGCACTGGCGGCTGCACACGGTGATCCTGGCCTTCACTTTCGTTGCCTTCCCGATTATCGGGATGATCATGCGGGTGGCGGTACCTGGTCTGATCAATGAGGAGGTCTATCGCGGGCTGCTGTACATCTGTTTGTTGCCTTCGACTGTGCAAAGCTCGATCAACTTCACCTCGATAGCCAAAGGCAACGTGCCTGCCGCCATCATCAGCGCCTCAATGTCGAACCTGCTCGGAGTCTTCATCACTCCCCTGTTGGCCATCGCGTTGATGAGCACAACCGGCCTGCATCTGGATCCCAGTTCGATACTCGATATCGCCGTACAGATTCTTTTACCGTTCGTGATCGGCCAGCTCTCACGACGGTGGACCGCAGATTTTGTATTGGCCCACCCCAAGCTCAAACTCTTTGATCAAGCCTCCATCGTCTTGGTCGTCTATCGAGCGTTCGGCCAGGGCGTGCGTGACGGCCTCTGGCAGCGCACCAGCGTCCACGACATCGTGGTGATCTGCGCCGTCATCGCCATCTTGCTACCGCTGATGCTTTGGCTCACCTGGAAGGTCGCCGCTTGGTTGGGTTTCGATAGACGCGACCAGATCGCCATTCAGTTCTGCGGTACGAAGAAATCACTGGCCACCGGCGTGCCGATGGCGTCGGTGATGTTCCCAGCGGCACAGGTCGGGATGATCGTGCTGCCGTTGATGATCTTCCATCAGGCACAGCTGATGGTCTGCAGTTGGCTCGCTGGCAAATACCATCACAAACCCGAAGAGTGGTTCGAGCAGAAGACCCGTTGAGCGAATTATCGAGTTCAGTTTTCCCGCTGTACGAGACAAAACTGAACTCGATAATCTAATTTCTCGGGTCAGGCTGCGCGGGCGGTCCAGCGCCCATCGATCTTCGCGATGTGTAGCGGCATACCAAAGGTCTGGGTGAGCTTCTCGTCAGTGAGCACCTCGTCGATCGGCCCTGCAGCCACCACTGAGCCCTGAGCCATCAGCACCGCGTGAGTGATACCCTCGGGGATCTCTTCAACGTGATGGGTGACAAGTACCGTCGTCGGCGCATCCGGGTCTTGGCAGAGCTGGGAGAGGATCTGAACCAGGATCTCGCGGCCGCGCAGATCGAGCCCGGCACCCGGCTCATCGAGCAGCAGCAACTCCGGATCGGTCATCAACGCGCGAGCGATCTCGACACGCTTGCGCTCGCCCTCGGACAAGGTGCCGTAAGTGCGGTTCGCCAAATCATCCACGTGCATCAACTGCATCAGTTCGAGGGCACGCGCGTAGTCCATGTCCTCGTACGGCTCGCGCCAGCGGCCCATCACTCCATAGGACGCCGAAACGACCACATCGGAGACCTTCTCCCTATTGGGGATACGGTGCGCGATAGAGGAGGACGCGAGACCGATACGAGGACGCAGTTCGAAGACGTCGACCGCGCCCAAGTATTCACCGAGGATCTCGATAACACCACTGGTGGGATGCATCTGGGTACTCAGCAGCGCCAACATAGTGGTCTTTCCAGCACCATTCGGGCCGATGACCACCCACCGATCACCTTCATTGATTCTGAGGTTCACATCTTGTAACAGAAGAGCGGTTCCGCGCCGCACGCTGACTCCGGCCAATTCTGCTACTGCAACCATGCCCCCGACATTACCGTCTCGCCATCACGCGCGACACTCGGCACACTCAGAAATAGCGGAAGACCCCGATGATCCAGGCGGTGATCGCCAGGCCTGCGCAGCTGAACTCGATGAGCATCCCGATACCGACCGATTTCACGGCCACCAGCGACGCTTCCCAAGCCAACTTGGGGTCTTTCAGCCGGTATAACTCGCTGCCGAACAGTCCCACGATGAAACCGACGATCAGACCCACGACGGGGATCACGAACGCCCCGATCACCCCGACGACAGCGCCGATGAGGATCGAACGATTGGGAATCTGGCGAGCCTTCAGTCGGGTGCCGGTCAGTAAGGCCGACGATGTCATCCCCGCTCCGCAGAGCACCAACCCGATCAAGAAGACGATCCAGCCGATCGGTCCACCGATGACGATGGCCCAGAGTAATAGCGCGATGATGATCAGAATGCTGCCGGGCAGGATCGGGACGATGATACCGAGGGCGCCGATTACCAGAAGCACCCCGGTGATGATCGAAACGAGGATGTCCATATCATGCAGGCTACCGATTGGGCCGGGTCATTCCGCGTCCGGTCAGGGCAGCATCAGACCCGCACTACTCCCCCAATCAGAAGCAGTACGGGTCTGGCTCGGCAACAGTTAGTCAGGCTCCAGTGGAGTGCAGACCACCGTCGACGTAGATCATCGTTCCGGTGGTGGCGGGGAACCAGTCGCTCAGCAGCGCGACTACTGCCTTACCGACGGGGGTGGCGTCGGTGGCGTCCCAGCCCAGCGGTGCGCGCTGGTCCCAAATCTCGTTGAACGAGCTCGCGCCCGGGATTGCCTTCTTCGCGATCGTATCGACGGGGCCGGCTGAGACCAGATTCGACCGGATCCCGTCCGGGCCGACATAACGAGCCAGGTACCGGTTGGTCGATTCAAGAGCGGCCTTCGCGACGCCCATCCAGTCATAGGAGGGCCAGCTGATGGTGGCGTCAAAAGTCAGCCCGACGATCGAGGAACCGCGTCCGAGCAGCTCACGCACAGCCATCGTCAGGCTCTGCAGCGAGTATGCAGAGGTCTGAACCGCGGTGGCAACATCTTCCCACTCAGTGGTCAGAAAAGCGCCACCCAAAGCCCTTTCCGGATGCGCGTAGGCGATCGAATGCACGACACCATCCAGATGGTCGAAACCGAGGTCGCGCAGCTGGCCCGGCAGGGCGGCAAGCTGATCGGCATCGGTCACGTTGAGGTCGAGCACCTCGGGAACCGGATCGAGTTTCTTCACCACTCGGCGGGTCAGGCTGACCCCACGCCCGAAATTCGATACCACGATCTCGGCGCCTTCGGCCTGTGCGATTCGCGCCACCGAGTAGGCGATCGAAGTATTCATCGTGACACCGGTCACCAAGATCTTCTTGCCTTCGAGAATGCCCATCTCAATGCCCCATTCCAAGACCGCCATCGACGGGGATCACGGCCCCGGTGATGTA
>JALHFX010000096.1 GCA_022837595.1 Propionibacterium sp. | reverse complement strand
ATTCCTGTTGGCTGAGTGAGCAAGAGGCGAGACCAACAAGGCGTGTGGTGATGAAGCCGCTCCCGCGGCCACATATCCTCAAGGAACCGCGATGATCCCACAAATGATCGGCACCCTGCGGCTGGCGGCAGCGCCGGATGGCTGTATCGCTCTGGCCGAGATCGAGTACCTGCTCGACACCGGACGCATCGACTACGTCGTGCTTGCAGGCACCCCGATGGTGTCTCTGGAAGGGATACGCGACTATCTACGGCGCCACGCCGACCTCGAGCAACCGGTGAGGCCCGAACTGCAGCCCCTGCTGATCGGCATCAACCATGTTGGATCGACCGCGAGCGCGTCCCAAAGCCTCAATGTCAGGAGGAGACCATGAATGACAAGCTGCTGACGCTCGCTGAAGTAGCCGAGATCACCCGCCTACCCGAAGCTACCCTCCGGTGGTTCCGGCACTGCGGGAAAGGCCCCAAGTCTGGGAAACTCGGCCGTCGCGTCATGTATCGCGAAGCCGACGTGGCCGCATGGATCGAACAGCAATTCCGGTCAGAAACTGAGCAAGGCGTCGCATGATCTCGCCACCCGAACGGCATGGGTTAGCGGTCTGGAGGCCTGAGCTGCTCGTCCTGGCGTCTCCACTCCGGGACCGACGAGCCGAGAGAGCGCTCCCGCGAAGGAGATCCAGTTGGTGCCTCCCACGGTGATCGACGGCCCCATGATTGCGTCGGTCGAGAAGCTGTCTTGATCGCGGGACCCGCCAAGACACACGGGGAGGGTCGCTGGCGCGCAGACCAGCAGGCCACCGGCCCGGGCGAACGGTGAGGATCTTCCGCCACCCCCATCGTCATGGCCAGTGACGCCGTCCACCGGCCCGCTCGCTGGGTTCGACGAGTCATCGACCGCGCGCTGAGTCGGAATATCGGCGCCTACGTTCGTACTCGGGGTACGCGCAGCGGCCATCGTGAGCCGTCGCTCTTTCGGGAGGTCTGGGGCCGGAAAAGATCAGCTGGGCGCACTACCCAGAACGAGACGATTGGAGCGACGTGACGAGCGATTCTGTGGCTACCCTCGACCACGATCCATGTCTGCTCGCGTAGGTGCGTGAGGCGTTTGGCCGGGCGGCGTACGGCCCACAAGACCCAGGAGAAGCAGGCGGACATCTGCTTCTCGAAGTACCGCTGGCAGCAAGGAGCGCTAATCGCGCTCACGGCCGTCAGCTCCCGCACATTCCTGGCAGCGGTGGTCGGGCTGCTAGGTAGCGCGGTGCTGCCTAGCCTCTTGACCTCGTCTATGGCGCTCATAGTTTGCTGGATCAGTCTCGGCGTCCCTCGGGCCTCCTTCAGCGGAGGCGCGCCAAGGCATTCAAGTCTTCGGAGGAAGCGGACGCTCACCACGATGTTTCCTCACGGCTCTGGGGCGTTCGCGGGTCGTACCTTTCGCTCATCGCTGACTTGATGTCTGGCATGACGCCTGACTCCGACGCTCAAGCCGCTCTCTAAGTTGCAGGTGCGGTTTGAGAGGCTCAACCAGGCCAGGCCGCACCCGGCTAGCGAGCGACATCCGCCGCGGTAAGCGTGCCCACAGGCACTCAAAGTGTGTGGGTGCCGCTTTTGTCGCTGCGGAGCTTCAAGCATTGCGGTGGCAGCGCTACGCCCTGCATGTTTGGGTGAGAAATGCGTCAAGGAGCACCTGGAGTGCCACCCAACAGAGGTGTCTGAGAGGAGCAATATCATGTCATCCGGTTCAACCGAGGAGCGACGATCCGGTCTACACCCGGCGCTGTCGATGCGTCAGGGGTTCGCGCTTATTGAAGAGGCGGGGTCCGTGAGGAATCTGCTGCGCGACTCCGTGGAAGCGATCAGGAACCTTCGCTTCGTCTCTTTGCACGGCGATGCCGTGTTCACGCTGGGCAGCATCGGGGTGGAGAGAACGATGAAGGTCATGCTCGGCTGCAGGGACGTCGGAGCTTTGGGCTCGTGGCCATCAATGAAGAAGTTGAAGTACGAGTGGGGGCACGACATTGAGGCGCTGAACACGCTGCTCGGATCCGCGATCGAAGACGGCCTGGCAGGGTCCACCCACGTTGAGTACGCGGAGACTCTCGCCTCTCGAATTAGTGGGAACACGGTGCTCCCACTTCTCTTCGCAACATTCGCTCGGTATGGGAAGTCGGGGCGCTTCCACTACTTGGATGTCCTCGCTACGGATAAGCCCGGCTCGGATGATTCTCCGTCCGAGTACTGGGAACGGGTTGAACTACACGTCAGATCCGCAGAGCCGGAGTTCCACGAAGTTCCCTACGGCGACAACCAGGCGCTGGACGAGTACGAGAACAGACTGAGAGGCCGCATCGCCGACGAACTGGAGGCATGGTGGTTCTGCGTCCACCGTCTCGGTGTCCAGGGCTGCTTCGGAGATCTGGGGAAGACGATCGGTTGGGAGATCTGGGAGCCGGGGCGACCAGAACCATACGCAGTGAAGAACTGGGGACGCCACTGAGCACCATAGGGCTGGACTGGGAAAATCGTCCTGTGGCTGATGATCATGTGAGCTCGGTCGGCTTTGAGTGAACTGCCGCAGGTTCTTTGCCGCTGTTGTGCGGGGAGCGGTTCCTGGGTGAGGGCCGCGTGGTGGGCCTGCTCGAACTCGTTCGGGTTGGCCATGCCGAGGCTACCGTGGAGCCTCCGGTGGTTGTGCCAGTCGACCCAGCCGGCGGTCGCGTACTCGCCGTCGGCGATGGTCTTGTATGGGCCTTCGTGGAAGACCGTGGTGCGCACACACTCGGCCTTGTGTAGCCCGGTGATCGTCTCCATGAGGGCGCTATCGTACGCATCGCCGACCGGACCGATCGATGGGGCGATGCCATCGAGCGCGAGCTTCTCCGCGTAGGAGATCGCGGTGCAATGCGATCCGGCATCCGAGTGCGCCCGCATCTGCTTCGGTGCGATTGGGTGGCCTCGCCGGTCATGTTCCCACAGCGGCCATCCGCAGCGGGATCATCACGAGTCGCGGCCGCTTTCGGGATCGCTACATCCTCCTCAGCCGCTTGTTCTCCGCGGTCTCGTCGCTGGTGACCCTCTCACGCTCACTCGCGGTCATCCACCGGCGCAAGCTCTCGCGCCCGCCGCCCTTCTGCTGGGCAACGGCCTCGACGGCCTTCGCATTCGAGGAGTAATCGGCACGATGCTCACGCACGGGCCGGACGACTCACTCCTTGAGCACGAGGTCGATCTTCTTCGGCATCACGCCATCCTTCCAACCAGAAAAGACGCGACATCAAGCCTGCGGCGGCTCACCGCAGCTAGATTGAGGTGCGAGTTCGCACAGCGCGGGGTCACTACGATCTCGCTGACGACTACGCCGAGCTGTTGCAGTTCATCACCGCATAAGGAGAACCCGCCCGTGTCATTTCAGACTCCTCGGAGCGTCGAGGAAATGCTCACGTCCATACATAGGCACGAGTACCTGATGCCAGCAATCCAGCGAGAGTTCGTCTGGAGCGCAGATCAGATAGCGAAGCTTGTTGACAGTCTTATGCGCGGCTATCCGGTTGGTTCTTTCCTGTTGTGGAATGTCGAACCAAAGACAGCGCGGTCCTATACCTTCTACGAGTTCTTGGCAAACTACCATGAGCGTGACAACCCCTACGCTGACAAGGCGACACTGCCGGCTCGGAGCGGGATCACCGCTGTCCTTGATGGCCAGCAGCGCTTGACGGCGCTGAACATTGCGCTCTGTGGCAGCTATGCGGAGAAGAGAAAGTATGCGTGGTGGAGCAGTACAGATGCTTTCCTCGTTAAACGGCTCTACCTGAACTTGGTCGATGATCCGAACGAGGCAGAGCTGGGTCTCAAGTACGACCTCAGGTTTCTGACGGAGAGGGAAGCGGCAGCGAGCGGAGATCACCAGGATAAGTGGATCCGTGTCGGTGCGGTCCTCGACCTCGCGGACTCTGGTCCAGCGATCATGAAGGAACTCGAACGCCGAAACATCACCGCCGCGGGCGATGCCTTCCAGCGCCTGTTCGACCTTTACCAGGCTGTTCGAATGTTCAAACCGATGAACTACTTCTTGGTTACCGACCAAGATCCTGACAAGGTCCTAGAGATCTTCGTTCGCGTGAACAGTGGCGGTACGGTTCTGTCATATTCCGACCTGCTCCTGTCCATGGCGACAAACCAGTGGCAAGAACTCGACGCACGCGAAGAAGTTCGCTCGCTTGTGACAGATCTGAACAGTAATGCCGGACGACAGTTCTCCTTCTCGAAGGACGTTGTCCTGAAAACGGCGCTGATGGTGGCGGATGTCGATGTGCGGTTCAAGGTTGCCAATTTCACCCGCGAGAACATGGCCCGAGTAGAAGCTGCATGGCCACAGATAAAGGGCGCGCTGCTTAGGGCCGCATCGCTGCTGCAGCAGTTCGGGTACAACGAACGCAACCTCACAGCGAACAGTGTCATCGTCCCGGTCGCCTACTATCTGTATCTTCGCGACGCTGGGGACTCTTACCTCGACTCCACCTCAGACGCATCGGACCGTCTTATTCTGCAGCAGTGGGTTACCCGCTCTCTCATCAAGCGTGGCGTTTGGGGTTCTGGGCTTGATACGCTGCTCACGCGAATTCGTGATGCGCTTCGCGTTAGTACCCCCCCGGGGTTCCCCATGGCGGCCGTTGAGTCTGCCATGGCGGCGGTTGGCAAGAGTCTTGGCTTCGAGGCCGCTGAGATCGACGAGCTCCTCAATCTCAAGTACCGCGGGCAGCGGACCTTCTCGGTGCTCTCGGTCCTTTACCCGGGCCTCGACCTAGGCAAGAAGTTCCATGAAGACCACATCTTCCCGAAGTCGCGCTTCACGAGGAAGAGGCTGGCTGCCGCGGGCATCACGGCTGGCAAGATTGATGACTATCTTGAAAAGGTCAACCTCTTGCCCAACCTGCAGCTGCTTGCTGGAACAGCGAACATTGAAAAGCAGGACTCGCTCCCGCCGGACTGGATTGCGCGAGCATTCCCCACTGACGAGAAGCGATCAACGTACCTTCGCGAGAACGATCTGGATGGGCTTTCTCTCGAGCTGGAGGACTTCCAGACCTTCTATGACTGGCGCAAGGCCCGACTACGCGACCGCCTGCTCAAGGCTCTCGGAAACTCTGCGGTCGCGAACAAGGCTGAAGGCCATGGATAGGCGATAGCCGTGATTCCGCGTAGGAGAAGCAGGACGACAACAGCTGAAAGGAGTGCTTATGAGAGGGAACCCCGGAACCTGGCAGCGAGTTGGGGCTGACTCAGAACTCGAACGTGGGCCCAGCGGCGTCCCCGTTGTACCGCATCACGGCCGGCGTCTGGACCTGCTTCCCTTTGAGATGCTGCCGTGGCCGGATTTCGAGAGCCTGCAATGGCGGATTCTTCATGATGTCGAGGGACTGCGGCACGCTCAGATTTATGGTGACCCGGGTCAGCACCAGCGCGGGCTTGATATTGTCGCGTTGGCTGTCGACGACTCTGGTGTCGCGCTGCAGAGCAAACGCGTCAAACAGTTCGGGCCGGCAGCGATGACCGATGCTGTCGAGGCTTTCCGTAAGACACGACGTCCGTTCGACGTGTCTCGCTTCATCCTCGGCGTTAGCCGTGAGGTCAGAACAACTCAGACCCTTGACCGCTTCAGAGAGCTTCAAGAGGATCTGAAACCAATCGAGTTGGAACTGTGGGACAAGTGGGTGCTTTCCTACAAGCTTAAGAATGCACCCCATATCGTCATTGAGTACTTCGGCAACGAGGTCGCCCAGATCTTCTGCGAGGAATTCGATATCGCTCGCAAGACGGTGCCGGCCACCGACGCCCGAGCGATACGTCAAGCCATCGCCCGAACCCCCGAGGTAACCACCGGCGCGGGCGAGAAGATTGCCCAGGCGACTGCCCAGACTGAAACCGACCCGAGTGCCGCTCTAGAACTGGTCGAAGAAGCACAGGAAGCCCTGACCAAGGCAGGGTTTGCAGCCCACGCCGCCAAGCACGAAACCCTTCGAGCTTCGCTCCTGGTCACAGTTGGACGTGGCGCCGAGGCAACCAGGCGGCGGCTTGACCAGCTCTGGCTTGCGCTCGACCACGGGCAGACAATCTCGGCCGATATGGCCCGCCAAGATATCAGCGAATTCACAGCGCAAGTCAACAGCGAGCAGGCGCGAGAGCACCTCTCCGTTGCCAATCGTGCCGTAGATCTGTACAACAACCCCCTAGCGTCTGTTCCCTACCTCACCGACCTGCTTACCGGCGACCCCCTTGACCGCGCTCGTCTGGCAGCCCTGGCCGGAGAAACAGCGCTAGCAGCCGGCAACCACGAATGGCTCAAGGCGGGCGCCGGCCTACTGCAAGGCCTCGCAGATGACCTTCCCGTCACGACGCAAAACGACACATTGCGAACCCGGCTGCGCATTCTCTCTGCCGAAGGCTGCGGCATATGGGCTCCAGTCCTCGATGATGCACGCAAGCTAAAGCTCAGCTATGAACTCGCTGCGCTGATCCAGGCCAGGTACGCACGTTACCTCGCTCTGGACCAGAAGTTCGAGGAGGCTGACGCCTCCTGGGATGAGGCGACCGGCAATGCCTGCCTCGCAGAACACTGGACTGACGCTTCCCTCTGGGTTTTCTCCCGCCGTGCCTTCCGCAACTGCTGGAAGCCCTTCACTTCCAACGAACTGCTCCCTATTGAGACCGCGCTGTCAACACGCGGACCCGACCGGTCCGTCTTGCCACGAGCCGAGGGTGCCCTCCAATACGCCCACGGCAGGCTAGCCGATGACCAGCTCAGACCAGCTGCCATCAGCGCACAGCGTGCGCTTCGGGATGCCGTCATACTGAGTGACTGGGAAGGGGAACGACAAGCCAGGCGTCTGCTCGCCGAAGTGCTCTGCGCATCCGATGAACACCTCACGGCTGCGAACCATCTGGTGCTCGCAGGAGACGTGAGTGCTCTCAAGCGGCTTGCGGCGGAGTACACCACCCGATTCCTCGATGTGACACCGCATCTCGACGCCACGCCGTGGTGGATCGTAGGAGCTGCCTACCGACTCGTTGCCGCTCAAGCGGATCTCGTCCCCGACGACCTTGTCCAGACCTTCGAGCAGCCAGCGAAGACGCCCTCATCGACCCGTCGATGTTCACAGGTTCGCGCTACCTCAGCGCGATCGCTGCCCTCGCAGCCATCTCAGAACGTCTGACGCTGGACCAAGCACACAACGCCCTGTCCTATTTCGAGGCTCAGCCCCCGCTTGATTCCAGCCAATACCGTTTCCAGGACAAGGACGAAGCAACGACAGTCGCAGGCATCCTCACCACCCACGCCGAACTGGCGGATCGTGCTCTCACGCACCTAGCCCGGCTTCTAGGAAGGTCATCAGAATCCCGAAACGCGACGACCGTACAGGCTGTAATCGACCGTATTCCGCAGGCTCGAACGCTCCTCGACGAACTTGCCGAAGCAGGCAACACCTGGGCTCGCGAGACACTGGACTCAGAGTACCCCGAGAAGGCCTCCCATGCGCAAGTACAGCAAGCGCGCGCCCGGCTTGAAGAGCCTCTCACGCACCAGCCGGGGGTGCTCACCAGCGGCTCAGCCTCGGGCTCCATATCCGACTCGATCCTGGCACGAACGCTCCCAGAGCGCGATCAACAAGCAGCACTGAGCCAGCTCATTGAGCGTGGCGGCGACCCGTGCGTCTCCTCTAGTGATCGCGCGCAATATCTGATCGCCGCATCGAACCTCCGACCCCCGACAGACGAGACCGAACGAACAGAACTGTTCAACCGCGCAATCACCCTGGTCCTCTCGCCACCCGAGTATGTCGAGGACACCTGGAACGCTCCGTTTGGACATCCCTTGGGTACCTTTCGTGTGAATGGGAGACGAGACTCGCGAGGCCAAGCCGCGCACCTCGCTGCGACTCTGGCGAACACCCCATTCGAAAAAGAACGCGTCCGTGCAGCCGTCTTGGGACTGATCGGCGACGAAACAGTCTCCGAACTGTGGGCAACCCACGCCCTACAGCGCCTGGGCGCCACCATGGCACCCGATGTCGGCTTCCTCAGCGGCCAGGATTGGGCGCTGAGATCATTCAGTGCAATCCTATGGGCCAAGACCACCCAACCTGAACCAGTCGGCTACCGCTTAGCCGCTGATCCCGATGTTCGGGTTCGCCGAACCCTTGCAACAGAGTTGGTCCTGAGCCAAGCTGAGGACGCACGTGGATTCTCATTCTCGCCGGCCAGCGGCACTTCTGCGAACCAACGAACGCGCGAAACCCGTGCCGCAATCCTGAAGATCCTGCGCGAGGATCCATGCTTCAGCGTCCGCGTAGCAGCAGCGTCAACCGTGTCGCCCTAGGCTCTCGGGAACGGACTCAATCCAATCGCGCACGGAGACTCATCGGACAAAAGAAGCCTGCCGATCATCCGAAAACCCGTCGCGATTAGCTACTGGCTCAAATGCGATCTTACGGCCACGAAAGCCTCGGGAGGATGTGTCACACTGGCTGCCAGTTGTGCCGCGGAGCACGTGACCGCGATGATCCGTAGTTACAACTCAGGAGATGAGGAGTCGTTCTACGCGGCCGCTCTTCAGGCGCCTGCGCGAGACGCCTGCCAAGGGCATACCTGATTGGCGAGCGATATCAAGACGGCTGTTGATGCCTCCCGTAGCGCGCTGCCGCCGGGTCAGTGACTTTGTTGGCGCAGCCGAGGGGCAGGCCAGCCGACCTTGTCGTTGCTTCGCAGGCGGAGGCTGGGCTGCAGACGCGAGTAGCGCCCGAATGATATCTCCGATTGGGGGTTGGTGGAAGGACAACAAGAGGAAGGACCGCGTCGATCTCCGGTCAGCTACGCGCTGCTTGTTTCATTGACCACCCATGAGCAGAGCGTCGACCTATATACAGCCATCGCCGACGAGTTGGACATTCCCGTGCCCGTTGCCACCTGAAACCCCGACATGGCTCGGCGGCCGGGCGTGAACACCAGTCTGGAAGGGGTAGCTGGTCACACGCGGAGCTACTTGTAGCTGGGGCCTCCTGAGGTTTCGGCGCAATCCTCAGAGAATCCTTACGAGGTTCCAAAACTGCCAACAGAAGCCATGCCGGGCCAACACTCGAATCCGGGTTTTACTAGCACGCTCAACGATTGACAACGACCCCCATTGACCCCTGGATGGCCCTCGTAAAGCGTAGGTCGCGAGTTCGATTCTCGCAGGTGGCTCCAGTATTTTACCTAGTCACCTATCGTTTCTCGGTTCTTGGCTCGGAGTCTCGTTCT
>JALHFX010000231.1 GCA_022837595.1 Propionibacterium sp. | reverse complement strand
TATCTACGCGATGTCGAACGAGCGCACGGGATGAAACCTGGCAGACGACAAGTGCAAAGCGGTGGCTTCAGATGCGACATCTACTACGAGGAGGGGTTGGTCGTGGAGTTGGACGGTCGCCGCGGACACGAAGGCGTCGGGGCTTTCCGCGATATGGATCGGGACAACTATCACGTCACGCAGGGCACCCCGACCCTGCGATATGGCTGGGCCCATTGCTCGGCAGAACCGTGCAGTGTCGTGGCCCAGGTAGCGGCAGTACGCCGTCAGCTCGGTTGGACCGGTCAGATCAAGCACTGTTCACGGTGTCGCTTGGTCGTTTGAGTTGATATCGAGTTCACTTTTTCGTCATATAACCGAAGAAGTGAACTTGATAAACCTGGTTCCGAGATGCTGTCGCTGACCTTAGCGCTCGACCGTCGCCGCCTGCTCGGTTTGCGGGCTACTCCGCGAGATGTGCTAAGCTTCACGAGCTGGTTCCGCAAGGGACCGGATGCGCGAGTGGCGGAATGGCAGACGCGCTGGCTTCAGGTGCCAGTGCCCGAATAGGGCGTGGAGGTTCAACTCCTCTCTCGCGCACATGCTGGAACCCCGGTCCGACAAGGTGAAACACCTAGTCAGGTCGGGGTTCACTCGTTCTTGGCGGTGGTCACCGATGGCCATAGATTCCCCAAAATGGACCCTGATTCCCCAAAAGTTACCCCAAAACCTGTCGGAGCTCTCAAGGCCTCTGTAGCCGGTCGAGCGTCAACGCGCGATGCCTTTGGAACCGGCGTTCACCAGTTGCGCAACGGACTGTGCGCCAAGTTTTGGTGCGGTTAGCCGCGCGAGGCACTCGGAAGGGCACGCCGCCGGCGAGCGCCGTGCGTGACCAGCACGCGGCCAGATGATCAATACCGGGGAGCTGGCAAGACAGCGCTGGGCGCAGTGCTTCCTGGCCGGCCGATCGATGCTGGTTTGGCCGCCCAGATGCCACCGGTCGGGATGGGCCTACGAGGGGCGGGGTCTACAGATCGTGCAGGTCTCCGAGAGAATCGTCCATGCGTGCGGCGATGTCTTTCATGCGTTGCTCGGCTGCGGCCTGGTAGATCATCGCCACCTCGGGGGTGGTGTGACCGAGCATCACCATGATCTCTTTGACGGTGGCCCCCTGCTGCGCGGCCAGCGTTGCTGCGGTCTTCCTCAGGTCATGCACTCTCAAAGTCGGCCTGCCGACCGCGCTGCGGGCAGTGAACAACAGACCGTCGCGGCCACGCGCGGCTTTGACCTTGTCGACTTGGGCGGCCAGACCCGCTCGGAGTAGCTCCGGGGCGTAGACGGTTCGGCTGCCGGCCTTCGTCTTCGGTTTGCCGATCAAATACTCGCCGCCGACGCGAAGAACCGCCTGCCCAACCGAGATCCGACCCGATGCCGGATCAACATCGCGAACCCGCAAACCCCGGACCTCTCCAGATCGCAGGCCGCACAACGCCGCCACCATCAACGGCACCCGATACTGCTCCGGGACCGCCTTCAGGTAGTCGCGGAGTTCGTCGGTCGACAGGCTCTCCGCCTCGTGCTTCGGTGCGGGCTTTCCCTTGGCGCCGGGCACTCGGCAGGGATTCGTGGTGATGATCCGGGCCTCGACCGCCTCGTTCATCACCGAGTTCAAGAACAGGTACCCTCGGTGATCTCGTCTACCCGCTTGTCGCCGAATGCGGGTAGCAGCTCCAGCCGCAGCTGCTTGCGGTAGTTCTCGGCCGTCGACGCGCGCAACGGCTTCACCGGACGGTTCATCCGGTTGACAATGCACGCCTCGGCGAACTCCGAGAACGACCTGGGCGTGGTCTTCTTGGCCCGCTGGCGACTCGCAGTCTCAGAACTCCAAAGCCCCAACCGGATCTCAGCCTGAACATTCTTTAGCCAAGCCTCGGCCATCCCGAAGGTTTCGAAGGTGGGCGCCGAGTACCGTCGCCCATCGGGCCCCATATATCTGGCCCGGTAACGCGGAGGACTGCCCTGGATGCGGGACTCAAGCTCCTGGATCTCGCCGAACTGGCGTTTACGACGTTTCGCCATCACGACTCACTGGTCGCGCCAGGTTCGGACAGCCGAGAACGCCTCGTCCACCTGAATCGGGTCCAATCGGATGATCCGCCCAAGCCGATACGCCCTCAAGACCCCATCCTGGATCCGGCGCCGGATCGTCTTCTCACTCACACCAACCCGCAGCGCCGCGTCCTGAATCGATTCATACTGACGAGGCAGCCTGTCGAGCGTGGCGCCCTGACTCCGCCGACTCATGACGTAACCCCCTCGCGGCTACGTGCGGTGTGGACGAGGTAGCCGTCCAGGATGACCAGCCTCCCAGACACTGCTGGACGCTGCCGACGGATGGTCGCCATCCAATGCGTACGGTTCAGATACCGACGGCGACGCTTGGTGTCGAGCATCGGCGCCGCGTCCTGCGGACTCCTGCGCCGCGCATCTCTGACTTGCGGACCACGGTTCATCACTCACCTCTTCGGTAGTAGCGGTGTCACAGCGTTCATGCGGTGCGGGAGCTTGATGCCGTGACACCACAACAACCACGGCCAACACCGCTGCTGCTCACCAGACGCCAACAAACATCCCGGCTGGATACTCGAGCCGAGGGTGTTGGCTTGGTGGATGATCCGGCATTTGGGTTACCCACTCGGACTGGACCGGGCCCGGATGAGGATCGACAACGCAGTTGAGTCCAGCAGAGTGGTGTACGACCCGGTGATCGTGACCGTGTCGCTTCGGAGGTAGGGGCGGTCATCGGGTGATTCTTCGAGAGATCTCTCAC
>JALHFX010000230.1 GCA_022837595.1 Propionibacterium sp. | reverse complement strand
TGGCCAGGTATGAGATGGCTCATATCCTTCAGTCCCGCATCGCGTTTGATCATTGACTCAATAAGGTCACCGATAGTGGCCGCCAACGACAGACACACACCGATGATCGCCCCGGCCCACCAGCTTGCACCGATCATCACCGGACCGAGCAACGCTCCGACGATCAAGGTCAGCCCGACGCCCCCGGCAAGACCCTCCCACGTCTTGCCCGGGCTGATGTGCGGGGCCATCTTGTGTTTGCCAATCAGTGAGCCGACCGCGTAAGCACCGGTATCCGAGCAGGGCACGAGCAGGAAGTAATAGATGACCCGCAGATTGCCATCCGGTTGAGCCAGCAGGAGTACCACGGTACTCAGCAGTAACGGAATATAGCCGATGGTGAAGACGGTGGCCGCGGCGTCGGCAGTGAACCCACGCACCGGTCCGCGTAGACGAGTCGCCAGACCGACGATCAGCATCACCGTCGTACCGGCGACCAAGATACTGGCTCCGCTGACCAGTCCGCGGTCTTGAGCAAGGTAGTGCACCGCCCCCAACATCAACGGTGTGACCACGATGATTGGGGTGATGGCGACGTGCATGCCGAGAGGCGTCAGCGCGCGCCAAAGCTCGATGGTCCCCGCGATGGCCGCGGCGATGAGGAATATGATGAACCCCCACTGCCACCACAGCAATGAGCTCAGGATCCAGGCCAAGAGCACGGCACCTGAAGCGATGGCGACCGGTAGATTGCGCCCGGCGCCACGCTTTTTCGCAGACGGCGTTGCTTTCTCAACCGGTGGTGAGATCTCGCCCGGATCCGGTTCACGCACTACTAGACCGCCATCAATTCGGTCTCTTTGGCCTTCAGCATCTGGTCGATGGTCTCGACTGCCTTCTTCGTTTCATCGTCCAAGCGCTTCTCGGCACGCTTGGCGTCGTCCTCGCCGATTTCCTTGTTCTTCTCGGCCTTCTTGATCTGTTCGACCGCACGGCGCCGGATATTACGGACCGCGATTCGGCTCTCCTCGGCCTTCGCTCGGACCATCTTGATGTACTCTTTGCGACGCTCCTCGGTGAGTTCAGGAAGCACGACGCGAATTGCCCTGCCGTCATTGGCAGGGTTCACACCAAGGTCCGAGTTGCGGATAGCCTTCTCGATCGCGTTCAACGCGGTCACATCGAACGGACTGATCAGCATCACGCGAGGCTCGGGAGATTGACGCACGGTCGCAAAGTCTTGGCGAGCGAAATCGATGGCACCGGCCATCTTCCTGGCAGTGTCCTTGATGATGTCGTCAATCACGGCTAGTCCTTCCGAAGAGTTTCTAGATAAAACAGCTGATGGTCTGATCGGGCTCAGGGATGCAGCCAGGTCCCGATGCGTTCGCCGGCAACCGCACGTCCGATATTGGACTCGTCATCGAGCCCGAAAAAGAGCATGTCAAGGTTGTTATCGCGGGCAAGACTGATCGCCGTGGCATCGGCAACCTTCAGGCCCTTGGCAAGGAACTCGTCGTAGGTGAGTTCGTCATAGCGTTGGGCGTTCGGGTTCGTCTTGGGATCCGAATCGTAGACGGCGTCGACGCCGTTCTTACCCATCAGCAAGATCTCCGCCCCGACTTCGAGTGCTCGCTGAGCGGCCACAGTGTCCGTCGAAAAATAGGGCATCCCCGAACCTGCGCCGAAGATGACCACACGCCCCTTTTCCATGTGGCGCTCGGCCCGGCGCGGGATATATGGTTCCGCGACCTGCCCCATGGTGATGGCCGATTGGACGCGGGTGGGTACCCCTTCCTTCTCAAGGAAGTCTTGAAGTGCCAGCGAGTTCATCACCGTGCCGAGCATGCCTATGTAGTCAGCCCGGTCTCGATCCATGCCACCTGCCTGCAGTTCGACGCCGCGAAAATAGTTGCCCCCGCCGACAACGACCGAG
>JALHFX010000095.1 GCA_022837595.1 Propionibacterium sp. | reverse complement strand
TTCATCAAGCCGTAGGTATAGGCCTCGGCGAGAGCCTCCCAGGAAGCTTCAATCACGTTCGTGCCAACACCGACGGTCGTCCAGCCATGCTCGCCATCACTGGTGTCGATGAGCACCCGCACAGTCGCGTCGGTGCCGCGCCCCTCGTCGAGAATACGAACTCGGTAATCGACCAGTTCGTACCCCGCAACTTCGGGATAGGCGGGTAGTAATGCCTTGACGATGCCTTGCCCCAAAGCGTTGACCGCGCCGTTGCCTTCCCCGATGACCAGTTGCCGCTCCCCCTTCGCGACCAGCTTGACAGTCGCTTCCGAGCTTTCGCGGACGATGCCGTCATCGGTGGTCTGCTCGCTGACCACGCGCCAGCTGATCACATCGAAAGGTGCGGTGAACTGTCCGGTCATCAAACGCACCAGTAGTTCGAAGGAGGCATCGGCTGTTTCATAGGAATAGCCCTCCGCCTCCCGTTGCTTGATGGTCTCGGTGACCTGCCCGGCTAGCTCACGGTCATCGATCTCCAGACCCATCTGGGCTGCCTTGATTTGCACGCTCGCGCGACCTGCCATATTGCTGATCAGCATCCGCATGTCATTTCCGACCAGAGCCGGTTGAGTGTGCTGGTAGAGATCTTCGTTCACTTTGATCGCGCTGGCATGTAGACCGGCCTTGTGCGCGAATGCCGACTGTCCGACATAGGGCTGCCGAGTCAGATGCGGTTGGTTGGCGATATCGGCGATCGCGTAACTGACATGTGTTAGATCGGCCAACTGCCCAGCAGACAGCAGCGGCCAGCCATATTTCAGCTGCAGATCAGCAATCAGTGTCGTCAAATCCATATTGCCGGTGCGTTCGCCGTAGCCGTTGATGGTGCCTTGAACGTGCATAACGCCGGCGTCTACCGCGGCAAGCGAGTTCGCAACTGCACATCCGGAATCGTTGTGGCAGTGCACTCCCAGGTCGACGCCGATGTCGGCTGCGGCCGAGACGATATCGCCCATCCAGCTCGGCAGCATCCCGCCGTTGGTGTCGCAGAGCACCACGATCTCGGCACCCGCGTCGGCTGCCGTGCGGATCACTTCGAGAGCGTAGTCGCGGTTGGCGCGAAAACCATCGAAGAAGTGCTCGCAATCAACGATCACCTTTTTACCCAGGCGAGTCAGATAAGTGACGGTGTCCTCGACCATTGCCAGGTTCTCGTCCAGCGTGGTGTGCAGGGCATCAAAGACATGCTCGTCATGCGATTTTGCAACCAGACAGATGTACTCGGTACCGGCCGCTACCAGACCTGCCACCTGCGGATCGGTAGCTGCACTGTCGCCCACCTTGCGGGTCGCCCCGAAAGCGACCAACTTGGCGTTCTTCAGCGCAAGTTCGCTCTGCGCGCGAGCGAAGAACTCGGTGTCCGCCGGATTGGCTCCCGGCCAGCCGCCTTCGATGAAGCTCACGCCAAGTTCATCGAGAATGCCGGCGATTCGGAGTTTATCCTCGACCGAGAGCTGAATCCCCTCCTGCTGAGCACCATCGCGCAAAGTGGTGTCATAGAGGTGGAAACGCTCCGGCATTACCAGCGTTGCGGTCATCGGGCCCTCCAGTAGATGATCGATGGCGCGCCACCTGGATGCGCCGCTGTCAATCGTCCCTATCCGAGCCGACCATGCCAAGTCGGTCTCGCCGGTTGGGACACCGATGCCTTCGATCTTCCAATCGGAGGCATCTTCGCTCGGATCAGACGGCAACGACCTGCTGCATCCAGCCGTGGTTATCGGGGATCCGGCCGTACTGGATGTCGAGCAAGTGGTTGCGCAGGGGAATGGTGTGAGTCGCCTGGTCAACGTCGATCACGTATTCGGCATCCTTGCTCTTGAGCGAACGGATCGGGGTGATGACCGCTGCGGTGCCACAGGCGAAAAGTTCGCGGATCGCGCCAGAGGTGATCCCGGAGGTGACCTCTTCGAGACTGACCTGGCGCTCAACAGGCTTCAGACCAAGTTCAGGCGCAATGGTCAACAGCGAATCACGGGTGACTCCCGGCAGAATATTGCCGTTGAGCTCTGGGGTGACCAGTTCATCGTCCGCAGTGATCAGGAAGAAATTCATCCCGCCCAATTCTTCGATCCAGCGCTTCTCCACCGCGTCCACGAAGAGAACCTGGCTGCAGCCCTGCTCGTAGGCGAGTTCTTGGGCCAACAGGGAGGCAGCGTAATTGCCACCGCACTTGGCCGACCCGGTGCCGCCGGGGGCTACGCGGCTGAAATCTGTCGACAGCCAGATATCAACCGGGGCCACGCCACCGGAGAAGTATGATCCCACGGGGCTGGCGATGACTGCGTAGAGCACCGAATGAGCGGGACGCACACCGAGGTAGTTCTCGGCCGCCATCATGAACGGACGCAGATAAAGGCTCTGCTCCGCCCCACCGGGCACCCACCGCGAATCCAGCGCGGTCAGTTGACGGACGCTGGTCACGAAATCCTCCGGCGGCAGCACCGGAAGCGCGAGACGGTGAGCGGAGTTCTTGAAACGCTCGGCGTTGGCCTCCGGCCGGAAGAGCCAGACCGAACCATCGGCGTGACGGTACGCCTTGAGTCCCTCAAAAATCTCTTGCGCATAGTGGTAGACCGCGCTGGCCGGGTCCATCGTTATCGGGGCATAATCAACCAGCCGGTCGTCATGCCAGCCCTCTTCGAGCGTCCACTTCGCAACGGCCATGTGATCGGTGAAATGTTGACCGAATCCTGGATCGGCCCAAACCCCTTTGATCACGTCGTCGCCGATGAAACTCGGGTTCTCGGGAAAATCGAATGACAGCGCCATAGGCTTAACCATAATCACGTCCGCTGGTCCTTCTGCTACGCAGACACATCGTGGCCTGCGCCCGGCGCCAGATGAGCGTTGAGATCGCCGCGGCGGATCACAGACCAGCCGATAGCATTCACCGCATGACTTCTGCGACTGTGCGCCCGACGATTGCTGTTATTCCCGGAGATGGTATCGGCCCCGAAGTGGTGGCCGAAGCGCTCAAGGTGCTGAAGGCCACAGTCGGCGAGAACACTTTCGAGTTTCGTCACTTCGATCTGGGCGCCGAGCATTGGCTCGCCACTGGCGAGGTGCTCAGCGATGAGACCCTCGCCGAGCTCGCGCAGATGAACGCGATCATCCTCGGCGCGGTCGGTGCTGCTCCGGGCAGCACCACGATCCCCAGTGGCCTGCTCGAACGTGGCCTGCTGCTGAAGCTACGTTTCGCATTCGACCAGGACGTCAATCTGCGTCCGTCGAAGAGCTATCCGGGGGTGTCCAGCCCGCTGTCGGACGAAGTCCTCGCCCAGGGTGCAGCCGATTTCGTCGTTGTGCGTGAAGGCACTGAGGGCTTGTACGCGGGTAACGGCGGTACTTTACGTCAGGGTACCGCGAACGAGGTCGCCACCGAGGTGAGCGTCAATACGGCGCTGGGAGTTGAGCGGGTGGTGCGATTCGCATTCGAACTGGCGATGCGGCGGCGACGTCATCTGACGATGGTGCACAAGCACAATGTGCTGGTCAACGCGGGGGGCCTGTGGAAGCGCATCTTCGCCGAGGTCGCCACCGAATACCCTGAGGTGAGCACCGATTATCTGCATGTCGATGCTGCCACGATTCACCTGGTCACCAACCCTGCGCGCTTCGACGTGATCGTCACGGACAACCTCTTCGGCGACATTCTCACCGACGAAGCTGCCGCGATCACCGGCGGTATCGGTTTGGCCCCAAGCGCCAACATCAACAGCTCGCATACCTTCCCTTCGATGTTCGAACCGGTACATGGTTCGGCCCCCGACATCGCAGGCCAGGGCATCGCCGATCCGACCGCCGCGATCTCGTCCATGGCGTTATTGCTCGATCATCTCGGCGACCGCGAAGCTGCCTCTCGCATTGAGGCTGCGGTAAGCGCGGATATCGCCCACCGCGGGTCAACGGTGCGCTCTACTACCGAGATCGGGGACGCGATCGCCGCCCGAGTACAGGCGTAGGCCTGGGGCCGCCGATTTCCCGCTGCTCGTGCGTCGGGTCACCGCGGACGGCGTTCGTGCTCAGCCGTCTCTTTCTCCGGTGACATCGGGCCATGGATTTGGCAGACATTCATTGAGGTAGATGCTTTGCTGTTGCATCACCGGTGACAGCGCGCCAGGTTCCGGGCAGGTCAGGTGGCCGAAGCCGAGATAGTGACCGACCTCGTGGTTGATCAGGTAGGCGCGGTAGTCGGAGAGTAGGTAGTTCTGCCAGGTGGGAGTGCCGTACCACCAGCGGTCGGAGTTGATGAAGACCTGGGAGCCGACGCGGCAGTTCCAAGTGCCCATGGTGTTCAGTGAGACACAGCCCTCATCCACCGTGGGTGGCGAGGCCAGCTTGAGGATCAGATCCGCTGTGGACGGGTCATTCACCAGGTGAAAGCCGACTCCGTGGTAACCCGCCCAACCACGCTGCGAGTCGAGTATCTGGTGGATCTCGCGCGCGGTCTCATCGACATCGACATCGACACCGCTTTCAACCTGCACGACGTATTTGCGTACATCCGACTGCTCCATAACCGATTCGAGCTCGATGGTGTTGGTCACGAACTCGCCATCACCGATGATCCCCGAGTGCTTCATGCCGTCGTCGTCGATCGTGGCGGGGCGGGGCCCGATCGCAGTCAGGGAGCCCACCTCACTATCGATCGGCTCTGTGTCGATCACCTCGGAATCTGCCTGCGGACTATCCGTGGGTTCCACACTGGCCACCGCTGGTGATGGTGATGGTGCGGGCTCGGTCGCCGAGGTGTCGCCGCCGGAACCGCACGCTGTCAGAACAACTGTTGCAGCGATGAGCCCGGTCCAGATACGCCATGCCATGGATACAACGCTAGCTGCGCACGCCAGAGTCACCTATTCGGGCCCCACCGTTTTGGAAATTCTCTATCCTCGACGTGAGAAGGTTGCTCCAGCAGCGCGCGCCGACAGACGCGATTGTCGGAGACCAGCCAACGAAAAGAAAGGTGCCTCAGCATGGGCCTGATGGACAAACTCCGTGGCGAACTCGTCGACATCATCGAGTGGATTGAAGACTCGCGCACACTTCTGGCGTGGCGTTTCCCGCGCTATCAAAATGAGATCAAACAAGGGGCCCAGCTCATCGTCCGCGAGGGCCAGATAGCAATCTTCGTTTACCAAGGCCAATTGGCCGACACCTTCGGGCCGGGCAGCTACACCCTCAACACCCAGAACCTGCCCATCATGTCCACCTTGCAGGGATGGAAATACGGCTTCAACAGCCCGTTCCGCTCGGAGGTCTATTTCATCAACACCAGGCCTGTCACCGACCTGCGCTGGGGTACACCGAATCCGATTACCTTGCGCGATCCCGACTTCGGGATGGTTCAGGTGCGAGCCAACGGGCTGTGCGTGTTGCGCGTCCAAGACCCGGTGATCTTCCTACGTAAGGTGATCGGCACCGATTCAGCGGTCGATGTCGATGAGATCACCGAACTGATCCGCCGCGAAATCAGCCAGGCGTTGTCCGAACTGGTGCTCGGCACCGGCGTGGGGGCGATCGACCTACAGGCTCACCAGACCGAGATATCCAATAAGCTGCGCGACGTTGTTGCTGCGCGGGTGGACGATGAGTTCGGCCTGGCGATCGATTCGATCACCATGAACGTTTCGATGCCCGACGAGATCACCCAGGCGATGACTCGCGGTGTGGCCCAGGGTGTCGAAGAATCCGGACGCATGCGCCAACTCGACGACCTCGACAAATACCAGCGGGTGCGCCAAGTCGATGCCATGAACACTGCAGCCGGAAATCCTGGCGGCGGCGCGATGGGCGACATGATGGGTGCGAGCATGGGGATCGCGTTGGGTCAGCAGATGGCCGGCCAAATGCAACAGCAGCAGCAACAACAGCAGACTCCTCCCCCGTTGGTGCAGGACGCACAGACCTTCCATGTCGAGGTCAACGGCGCAGCAGCAGGGCCTTATAACATGGGACAGCTGCGTCAGATGGTCTCTGGTGGCCAGCTCGCTGTGCAGACGCTGGTCTGGAATGCGGGGCTGGCGGGTTGGACACCCGCTGGCCAGGTGCCCGCCCTGCAGGGGTTCTTCTCGGCTCCGCCGCCACTGCCCGGTCAGAACCCTGGGACTCCGCCTGCTCCTGCTTCGGGCCCGCAGAATGCTTGAGTCTCGATGACTTCTCCTTCTCTCCCAGGTGGGTTTTCATCGCCTCAATCAGGTGATGGAAACCCACCTCCCATCCCTCCGGCTCGTGAGTCGGCAGTCTTCCAGGTAACCGAGCAGACTCGCACCTACCCGTGTCCGAGTTGCGGTGCTGTGCTCACGTTCGACCCGAAATCACAACAGTTGAAGTGTCCGCACTGCGGCAATGAGGTACCGCTCAGTCGTGCTGCAGCCGCGCCTGCCCTCATCCCCAAACGTGAACTCGCCCCGGCTATGGCCCAGCTCGCTGCACAACAGGCGAACGCCGCCACTCGGGTCTCTGGCGACAAAGAGATCGTCTGCCAAAACTGCGGTGGGCATACGATCTTCAGCGGCACGCTGACAGCTGTGCGCTGTCCGTTTTGTAACACGGCCATTCAGCGCGACGACATCCAGGATGCGCCCACGAGACTACCGATCGATGGCATCCTGCCGTTGTGTATCGATTCCAAAGATGCACGCAGCCGCATCGAGCAGTGGATCAATTCTCGCCGCTTCGCGCCGAATGCCTTCAAGAAGTACCGCGAAGTGGGTAGCTTCACCAGCATCTATCTTCCCTATTTCAGCTTCAATGCCTCCACCACTACGCGATACACCGGTATGCGTGGTATTCACCGCATCGAGACGTATCAGGATTCGGAAGGCCGAACTCAGACTCGGACGGTGACCGATTGGTATCCGGCCCGGGGTGTGGTGGACAACAGATTCGAGGACGTCACCGGTCACGCGACCTATGGCCTTGACGATGCGAAGATCACCGCGTTGGAACCTTGGCCGATGAACCAGACACACCGGTATTCACCAGAGTTCGTGGCTGGTCATCTCAGCCGAACCTACGACTGGGATGCCCAACAGGTTTTCGTCGGGCGGACCAAACCGCGGATGGAGTCAGTGATCGATTCCACGATCCGGGCTGACATCGGCGGTAATGAACAACGCATCACCTCACGCGACAGCAGTTGGTTGAGTGTGCAATTCAACCAGCTGCTGTTGCCGGTCTGGATGCTGACGGTCACATACCAGCAGAAGCCCTTCCAGGTGGTCATCAACGGTGTCACCGGCGAGGTCCAAGGACGTCGTCCATGGAGTGCCGTGAAGATAACCTTCGCGATATTGGC
>JALHFX010000229.1 GCA_022837595.1 Propionibacterium sp. | reverse complement strand
AACCAGAGAACAACAGCGTTCGAGGTCTGAGGCAACCGGTCCGGGGTTAGACAGGTTTCGACTAGTGCAACACGACTGGGGCGGAATTGGAAGAGAGAACCGACGAGATCTTTCGGCTGGCCCGACAACTCGCCGGGGCTCGGGCGGATTCGACTCAGTGCCTGACCCGATACCCCTGCCCACTCAGCAACGCCTGAGCCATCTCAGCCCGATCAGCTGCCGCGTCGAGCAACTCGGCCAGCATGCTCAGATGATCGGCGACAGAAGCAAGCTGCGGGCCAGGGTCCCGTTGCTGCCCAGTGCACAGGTCTTGGTCATAGACCTCCAACCGCGAATCGTCCAATGATCGCCACAGACCACGCGGCAGATACCTCACCACCTCGTTCAGCAACGCAAGAGACACCTTGAGGTTTCCCAACACGTCATAGGCGACCGGCGCCGGCATCAGAGCCGACCGGCCACCGTTCGCTTCCCTCGCCAACGCCTCGGCCGCAGCGGCCAGTTGGTCAGCCGCCTCACGCTGACTCTCGCCTGCAGCAAGCAGATCGGCTGAGAACCTGGTCTCATTCATGCCACCACATGGCGAGCGAACGCTCCTCCCTGCTTGGGTGATATCTCGGGCATGGGAGAACGCCAGCCCATCGGATTCTTGGATCCTGAGCGGCCCATCGGCCAGCGACAGCTGACACTCGGGGACCGAACCCGTGTGCCAACCGTAACCGACATGCAGGAAGCGTGAGCGCAGAGCAACGAGAGCTCTCGCGCGGAAACTCGGTTAAAATCTGCTGCCGGTGTGCAGAAGAAGACGTGAGAGAACAGAACACACCCTCATCGGGATCTCCATCACGACGCCCTCGGCGTATCGTCGTGAACAGCGGTCCACAACGTCCGGCACTCCCACCATCAAGTGAGCCCTCTGAAGTCTTCGACCCCACCCACAGTTTCGTCCCAGATTCACCGACAGTCTGACGCACACCCGAAGAACCCGAGCGTCGACCCGCCGAGGCATACCAGGAGGTAGCGTCGTGAGTCCCCAGACTGGGCTCGTGAGGAGGGCCAGAAGGTGTCAACCGCCGAGGTGCCGACTGAACCGACCGGACGCTTGTCACTCTCGTCCTTGAGTTGGTTGAGCGTTCGTGTCCGGTTTGGGGCGGTGGATCAGACCACATCGGTAGGGTTTCGTGACACTTTGAGGAGGGTGCACGATGAGCACGAAGGATGCCTCGATGCCGAGGCAGCGACGCGCGAAGAAGATCCTATCGCCGTCAGCGAAGTATGAGATCTGGCTGCAGCTCGTCCGTGGCGAGACCACGATCGCGCAGGCCGCAGCGGAGGCGGGAGTGGACCGTTCCACGATCATCCGGGTCCGGCAGGTCGCCAAGGAAACGGTCAGGAAGCACCTC
>JALHFX010000228.1 GCA_022837595.1 Propionibacterium sp. | reverse complement strand
CAGTTGAGTCCAGCAGAGTGGTGTACGACCCGGTGATCGTGACCGTGTCGCTTCGGAGGTAGGGGCGGTCATCGGGTGATTCTTCGAGAGATCTCTCACAACCAACTCGAAGGAAAGAGCACACCGATGACCGCTGTCCCCAGTATCGACGACCCCGCCCAGTTCCTGAACCAGATCCTCGGCCAGTCCTCCCCGGACTTGCTGCGGGAACTGTTGGAGGGTTTCGTCAACACGATTCTGTCCGCTCAGGCCGACCAGGTCTGCGGTGCCCCGCACGGGGTTCGTGACGAGGCCCGGGTGAACCGCCGCAACGGCTACCGGCACCGTGACCTCGACACCCGGATCGGCACCCTTGACGTGGCGATCCCCAAGCTCCGCGAAGGCAGCTTCTACCCCGGCTGGCTCCTGGCGCGGCAGCGTCGCAGCGAACAAGCCCTCGTCAGCGTGGTGGCCACCTGCTACCTGCTCGGCGTCAGCACCCGGAGGATGGACAAGCTCGTCAAAGCGTTGGGGATCACCGGCTTGTCGAAGTCACAAGTCAGCGTGATGGCCGGCGAGCTCGACCAGCTGGTCGCCGACTTCCGCAACCGGCCCCTGGACGCCGGCCCGTACACGTTCGTCGCCGCCGACGCGTTGACCATGCGGGTGCGCGAAGGCGGTCGGGTGGTGAAGGTCGCCGTCATGGTCGCCACCGGCGTCAACAACGACGGCTACCGCGAAGTACTAGGCGTTTCATGCTCGACCAGCGAAACCCACGCCGGCTGGCTCACGTTCTTCAAAGACCTCCTCGCCCGCGGCTTGACCGGCGTCGCCCTGGTCACCTCCGACGCCCACCAAGGGTTGGTGGAGGCGATCGGCGCGACCCTGCCTGGCGCCTCGTGGCAGCGCTGTCGGACCCACTACACCGCGAACCTGATGAGCGTGTGCCCCAAGCACGCGTGGCCGGCGGTCAAGGCGTGGCTGCACTCGGTGTTCGAACAAGCCGACCCCGACGCCGTCCACGCCCAATACGACCGGCTGCTGGCCGAGGTCGACCACAACAAGCTCCCCGGCGTCCACGACCACCTCGAGGCCGCCCGCGACGAGGTGCTCGCATTCACCGCGTTCCCCCAAGGCGTGTGGCGGCAGGTGTGGTCCAACAACCCGAATGAGCGGTTGAACAAGGAGATCCGCCGCCGCACCGACGTCGTCGGCATCTTCCCGACCCGCGAGTCGATCATCCGGCTCGTCGGCGCCGTCCTCGCCGAACAACACGACGAATGGGCCGAAGGCCGCCGCTACCTCGGCCTCGAACTATTGAAGAAGGCCCGCCTCACCCTCGTCCACGGCGACACCGACCAGGAGGAACCAGCCCAACTCACCGCATGAAACGAAGAATCACTCGTACACCACCGCGTTGGACTTGACC
>JALHFX010000014.1 GCA_022837595.1 Propionibacterium sp. | reverse complement strand
TCGCGTGTCAGAATGACCGCGGGCCGTGTCTTGTCCAAGCGCACCAGACAGATCTCGCGCACGGGTCAGTCCCCAAGCGTCGCGTGTGCGACCGACCACCCGACCAGTTCGTCGAGGTCGTCGGAGGTGCCCCACTCGCGGAGGATGGCGGCGTCCTGCTCGGCAACCTGGCGGCGCATCTCGCGCTCGACGGCACGGGCCACCAGCGCCGCCCGGCTGGGAGCGTTACCGGCGGCCACGGACTTGTCGAGGAAGGCCACCATGTCGTCGGGAAGACGGATCGCGATCTGTACGGACATGACATCGATCATACCAGTACGGATCCCAATGTGGGATGCGCACTCATGCCGCGAACAGCGAAATTGAGCACCTGCACGTGACCTCGCTGAAGACGACTTGGGGATCGGTGCAGATCACTCCAGAGACTGGCTGACACGGGGTACCTGTTGCTGTGGCGGCATGTCTAGCCCCTCCGACAAGAGTGCCGCATTCGTCCTGACCGGACCCACGGTTGGGTCTGTCAACTTAACGGTGTATCTCATGGTTAGGTGTGAAGTCTCAAGACTTCGTAGACGTATCTGTCTCATGACATCGTGCACAGTCGGTCTCAGGACATCGTGGACGCTCTGGTGGCGGGGTTAGCTTCGGGCATGGACTCGAATCATGTGCCCGCTGATGTGCGCTGGGCGATCGCGAACTGGCCCGACGATGCGCAGCGCGGGGAGGTCACCCGGTTCTGCGACCGGCATAGCATCAGCAGATCTGTGTTCTACAAGATCTGGCGACAGGCCGCCGAGTTGGGGCCGGTAGGTGCGTCCGAGCCGGGGTCACGGCGCCCACTGCGCAGTCCCCGGCAGACCGACCCGGGTGTGATCGAGCATGCGTTGGCAGTGCGGGCCTGGCGTGTTGAGCAGGGCCTGGATGCTGGCCCGTTGTCGGTGCTGGCCCGAATGAAAAGGCAGGGCCTGACCCCGCCATCACGTGCGACGCTGGCGCGCGCGTTCGCAGCAGCGGGCGTCTCCAAGACCGAGCCTGGCAAGCGCCCCCGGGCCGCGATGCGCCGATTCGTGTACCCCGCACCGAACTGCTGCTGGCAAATCGACGCGTTCGCATGGTCGCTGGCTGACGGCACTGCGGTCGCGATCCATCAAGTCATCGACGACCACACTCGCAAGGCGTGAGCGACACTCGTCGCGGACGGTGAGACCGCCAGAGCTGCGGTGCAGGTCGTGTCGACGGCGATCCGCCGCTGGGGCACCCCGCAGCGGCTACTCAGCGACAACGGGCTCGCATTCAACCCCACACGACGGGGGTTCACCGGCAAACTCGTGGAATACCTACAGGGCCTGGGCGTCAAACCGATCACCGGGAAACCGGGGCATCCCACGACACAGGGCAAGAACGAGCGGTTCCGCCAAACTCTGCAGAACTGGCTCAATGCCCGCCCGCCAGCTCCGACAGTCGCCGCGTTGCAGAACCTGGTCGACGAGTTCGACGAGTACTACAACAACGAGCGCGTCCACCAAGCCCTGAACGGTAAGACGCCTGCGCAGGCATGGGCTGCCACATCGCCCACCTCGCCACCGGTCGCCGAGCCGCGTATGCCGCCGATCCCACCATCAGCGGTCTCATCACAGGCCGTGTACTCCCAGAATAATTCTGAACAACCCACGAGGATCGAGCGCACCCGATTGGCCCTGCATGCCACCGACGGCTCAGCTGACGTGAAGGTGCGCGGCAACGGCCAGGCAAAAGTCCTCGCGTGCTGTTTCTACATCTCGACCGCCCACACCGGGCAGATCGTCCACCCGATCTGGAACAACACGGTCGTCGAGTTCTTCGACGACGCCAATGGCGAGCACCTGGTCACCTACCCCCGCCCCGGCGCCACGGGCTGGTACTACGGTCCCCGCAACCCGAACCGAACCCCGATGAAGGGAGCCGGCCACTCACCCGCCACCTCCACCACAGGCAGCGTGCGGCCCAAGATCTCCAAGGGCGGGTACCTCGGAGCTCTTACCAACAAGTTCTACGCCGGTCACAAACCCGCCGGCGAGGAAATCGACGTCATCTGGACCGCCACCACCGTAACCATCAACGACACCGAAGGCGCGACGATCAGCGAGTACGACAAACCCACCGAGAAACACGACTGGCACAGGCCCGGCTGGACAACGTCCACGAAGCCCTGAGACATCTAACTGCGCACGACATCCTGAGACACAACCGTCCACGATGTTCCGAGACATCACAGCGCCTCGTGGCGCACCACCGTTGACCGTACAGACCCCACGCATCTGCGCCGTCTCGGTCGCAGAATTTGGGTGTTGCTAGCTGCCAGTTGACCTGACCCCGTGAATGACAGCGCGATTGCATGGTTCTTCGCGGAGAAGGGCACCGGATGCGTCGAGTCAATTGATCCGCACCCGCGCGAAGGACTGAACGCCGCCATGGGCAATCGCTGTGCCACATGGTGTGCGACCGGACCTGGGTCAGAGGCGTACTATGAGCAGTTGCCAGGGGCCGCGGTGCGTCGTGTGCTACGAGGTCTTCTTCGTCTTCTGAGTACCGACCAGGATACGACCCTGCGGTCGGGATTCGGAAACGAACTTCCCGCTGCTCGCGCTCTTCGCTACGCGCACCGTGTAGGAACCCGTCTTCGCGTTACGCGTAGCTGCAACCTTCTTCGTAGCCATAGGAACCTCCTACACCTAGTGTACGTCAGCAGGCACCATGTGGGAACGCGACGTTGCCGATCCGAACACCCCAAGCGTCGCTGAGATCCTGGATCACTGTCGACCACTCGTCCTGGCGCGTCAACAGTGTTGCTGCACTCTGGGACAGTCCGAAGGTGAGCACAGCCGTAGCGAAGTCAGGCGACTGGCCATCCCCAGCAAAGATCGGGATGGCGAGCACGGAACGCCACTTGGGTATTACTCGCCGGTCCCGTTCGATGTCCTTGAGTTTCACCTCTTCAGAACCAATGGCTTCGCCAGCGATCCACGAGCTGTCGTGGCCTGTCGGCACAAACTTGAGATAACGGACACCTCGATATCGACTACCGTCGGTTGCCCATCGAGCAAGCATCCCTCGCCCGTCTGCAAGCCATAAGGTTGCGCGGTGTGCCTTGGTGTCAAGAGCCTTGGAGATCGTCAGGGCATCGACGGCGAGGGCCTCGCCATATTGGTCTTGCAGCATAGTGAAATACTTCGAGTGGGCGTTCCAGACATGTCGTGCGCGATCGGTTGGCGGCAGGTAATCCTCGTGACCAACATGCTGAAGTTCCCGGATCACCAACGCAACGTCGGCGAGATCTTGCATCCGAAGTGCCGTGAGTCCGATCGATTCCCACTCGGATGCGAGAGCCTTATCCACCGCATCAAACATGTCACGGTCTAGTCCTAACCCTTCTCTCGCAATAGTCACTAGTGCCGGATGGGCGGGGTTTTCGTCGCGAAAGATGAGATGGAGCCAATGCCGAATATCGGGGTCTCTGTACGAAGTGCCCGCCAGGAGCAGAGGGCCGCGCGTGAGTGCCGTGCTGAGGAACTCGCGTTGCCACGCTGTCTCATCGGCTACCAGTTCCGCATAATCGCGGAAACCAACGACTGGATCGTATGCGGCCCCATCAAAGATCGCGCCATGCAGATGGTGAACCGTTGGAGCCCGAGAGTGCGCGCTGCCATCTAGGCCGATGAATACCTGCTGCTCGCCTTCGCTTAAGAGTGCTGTCTCAAGCAGAGTGTCAAAGTTTAAAGTGCTCAGTGTTGTTGTGCATGGTGAAGCCAAATAGTGTCCTGCTGCCGCGAAATGAAGCGGCGACGGACTCGGTTCCGCCGCGAGATCGCCATACAGCGCCCTATCTAAATGCGCAGTCCAATTCGAGCCCGACTGAGCCCGCGCTGCCTCAAGCACGATAGTTTGGTCCTGCTTGCCAAGGAGAACCTCCGCAGCCTCATGACTATCGACCAAGCCACTCAATAGCGCAACCTGCTGAGCGAACTGATCCCAGTTCGGCAACCCTGAAGGGGCAGAAGCACCAGCACCAAGCACGATCGTGAGGTGCGCGTCGCCAACCAGAGGCGCAAACCTGTTCATGACGCTCTGGTCAATATCAGGCGCACTCACACCCCTACGCTAGCGTCGAACGCGATCGATCCATCCATCCGACATGCACGCCGGGTAAGATGAGCCGGACTCGGAAGCCCGTTGTTCGTCTCTTCATCCCGTGGGCCCCACGTACTCCCCGACCGTCACCCGATGCACATGGGAACGGTTCGCAATCGACAAGACGAGCTCGCCGGCGGCCCGCGCGGGTCAGATAGCGCCCACTCCTCTCGCGGTCAGCGGTTTTCGGGAGCGTCTCATTGGGTTCGAAACCACCCCCGCCTCCAGCTCTGGCGCGGCAGGCTGCTCCCGTTTCGCCTGCTGCCACGTCGGATCTAGCCATTGCAGGCGACGTCCGATAGCCGATCCCTTCGCGGGACAATGGGCACGGGTGATCCTCGCGTCGGGATAGGTGTGGCTGATCGTCCCGTAAAGCCCGTCCGATGAGATGTCCGGTCGCGGGGCGTCAAGCGGCACAATTTGAGTCATGAAGATCGGCTATGCACGGGTCTCGACAGCACAACAGGATCTGACCGCGCAAAGGAACATCCTGGTCTCCCTTGGAGTAGACGAGCAGAACCTTTACGTCGACCAAGGCCTGACCGGCACCAACCGGACAAGACCTGGCCTAGACCGCGCGCTAGCGGCAGTGCGAGAAGGCGACGAACTGGTGGTCAGCAAACTCGACAGACTGGCGAGATCAATCAGGGATGCCCACGACATCACCGACGAGCTGTCAAGAAAACAGGTGGTCCTGAGCATTGGTGGGTCGCTGTACGACCCGACCGACCCCACGGGAAAGCTGCTCTTCAATGTCTTGGCGATGGTGGCAGAGTTCGAAGCCGACCTCATCAAGATGAGAACCAAAGAGGGCATGGCCATCGCCAAAGCCAAAGGCCGACTCAAGGGCAGGAAACCGAAACTGTCGACGGTGCAGGAGAATCACCTGGTGTCGCTGTACGGCACAGGCGAGCACACCGTGGGTGAACTCGCCGAGCTGTTTTCGGTCGGCCGTTCCACGGTGTACCGGGCCATCGAGCGGGCTGGTCACCAGGAACCGGCAACAGAGCCATCCTCGTCAAGGGATGATGGCGCGCCGCGTGCCCGATCTGGAGGGGGAAACCGGAAGGATGACAGCGGCTGAGCCCAACAGTCGCCCCTTGTCGATGAGCGATTAGTTACCATCAGTAAGTACACAGAAGCGCCCGTGCGATGCCGACACGATGCGCTTAAGACGGATGAGCAGCGGCGGGCGTGTCTGGGAAGCCGGAGGGGAAGCAGATGGCTACTGGAACTACAGGTGGCTTGCTGAATGCTGAGCCGCTGCAGTCGTATTTGAAGCACCAGTTGCTGCGTCGATACATCATTCAGTTCGTTCAGAAGCTAGCGCACGGGACTGATGATCCGTTGACGCTTGTGGACGGTTACGCGGGAAACGGACGCTACGACGACGGCACCCCAGCCTCTGCAGAGTTGCTGCTACAAGCAGCCGTAAGATCGCTCCCGGGCCGTGTTCGAGTGGTGATGGTGGAACCAGACCCGGAAAGCTTCGGTCGTCTACACGAGGTCGCCGAAGAATACCGGGAGCCGTTAAGCGGCCAGCTGGAGGTCTTGGGAACCCGCATCGAGCAGGCGTGGGATCGGTTAGTTTCCGACGCAGCAGGGCGACATGTGTTCATGTTCCTCGATCCATGCGGTGGGACCCTGTCCATGGACCAACTAGTGAGCTTTTTGAATCGAAATGGGCGCCGGCGCTACCCAAGGACCGAGTTGTTGATCAACTTCAGCGGCTTCTTGGTGCGCCGCGTCAGCGGCCAACACGCCGCAGGGTACGAGCTCAGGGCTAGCGTTCTCACTGATATGTGCGGCGGTACCTGGTGGAAAGACCTTGTTGATGAGGACCAAGTTGAGCACCCCAACAGCTATGAGAACAGCTTCACGATGATTTCCGCGGAATATGCGCGGCAGTTGAACCAGCGCACCGGCTATGCCACCGTGGCTATGCCGGTGCGGGCTAGAGCCCGCAACCAGCCAGTCTTCTATATGGTCTTCGCTACAGCTAACCCAGTTGGGCTATGGGCATTCAACGACGCTGCAGCCCGGGCGCAACAGGACTGGCTGGTCCAAGAGGATCTAGTGACAAGCCCTAACCAACCATCCCTGTTAGATCCGGACGAAACAGTACTTGGCATGTCCAAAGACGAAGCTCGCCAGGTGGTACACGGAAATGTGCTACAGATGCTGAGTAAGACGCCCCGGATAGGGCCGGTGCGCGATCATACCTTTGGACTCTTGGACGGGGCATTTGGGCTGCTGAATGAGACGGAGATACGAGCCGAGCTGAAAGCGATGCGCGCGGATGGATTGATCGGCTTGCAGACGGCGGCGCGTGCTGGGCAGGACGTGATCACGCGGCCGAGCTAGTCGGCATCTGATCCCAGATCTTTCCGTCCAGCTCTCGGCCAGCTGCCTTCGGTGAACGACCTCCCCATTGTTTGTGGAAGAAAGGCACGCTGGCGCCGACACAACGATCCCGGATGCCGCGTACCCAGTCCGGATCACAGTAACGTGCTTTCGGGCCTGATTCACCGCCGGTGATGACCCAGCCCATACCGCCCAGGTTCAGATCGTCCAGGGGGCCGAGTAGAGGTTCGCAGGACAGGAAACGTACCGCTGCCGGTACCGAGCGTAGATCATCGACGCGGGCCAGGTGGTCGCTGTTCTCAACGCTGACCCCCATCCAAAGATTCGGAGGCCAGTCAAGCTCGTTAGCCACACGAGCGAGACGATGCGCTCGCTTGGTGAGAACCTGATACGTATGCTGCGGTGTCGCGGCGATGACGGCAAACACCTCCCGCACATAGTCGATCGGCACCTTGGCATGGAACAGGTCGCTCATCGAGTTCACGAAAACGGTCCGATGGCCGCTCCACCGGTGTGGCTGGTCGAGTGTCTGCCGATGGATCGCGACGCCGAAGCCCGGCCCTGACGTCCGAGGGTCGCCATCGGTCTGGTAGTTCTTCGAGCCCATAGCTTTGAGCCGCCGGGCCATGGCGAGTGCATAGCAATTGTCGCAGCCAGGCGAGACGCGATCACACCCCGTCACAGGGTTCCAAGTCATCTCAGTCCACTCAATGCTGGTCTTCGTTACCATCGGTGGCGCTCCGTTCCGTCGCTTCAACTGTGCCATGCGGCAACAGCTAACCCGTACGCGGCGCGCGTAGCACGCGCGTTCGAATTATTGACCGCTGCGCTGGGTGCCAACCGTCTCGGCCCGCGCACCGCGGATAGGCACTGGGTCATCTTCTTAGTCCCTCGCGTTGTCGACTGCGTCCGGATAACGCTCGGCGTGGGCGTCTGTGAGGTTTGAATCGTTTGAGGACGGCTTTCCAGGGTGGTGTGGCTTGGGCGGTGTCGGCGAGTTTGCGGGCTTCAGCGGCTTCGGTGTTACCGCAGGCGTCGAACGCGCGACCGCGGGTTTCGCGTTGTTCGGCGGTGTCCCAGCCCTGATCGGCGGCGGCCTGATACTCGCCGGCTCTGGTATCGGTGGCCGCAGATAGGCCGTCGAGCCGATCGGTCTCGCTCGGGCTGACAGCTGTCGGTTCGCTGCGGGCTTCGGCCCGGATGCCGTCGGCGGTTCTGCGCTGGGATGCCGCGTTGCTGTCGTCGTGGTGTGCGCGGGTGTCGTGGCGGTCGCGTTCTCGGTATTCGGTGTCGGCGTGGAGGAGGGCATCAGCGGCCCGCATCCGCGACAACTGTGCCTGGTCCAGCAGGTCCGGGTAGTGCTGGTGGATCAGCTGGTCGGTTTCCAACTCGCGGCCGACAAAGCCGCGCAGCCCGGACTGCAACTCCCGTTCCGGCCCGTCATCTCGTGGCCTATCGGTGCGGTTGCTGGTCGCAGCCGCGGCGAGCTCGTCGAGAAGCGCCTGGACGTGTTGCCGATCCGTGTCTGCGGCCGGCGTTGGGTAGAGAGCGCGGGCTTCAGCGCGCCGCATCGCGGTGAGCGTCTCGGTATCCACCGGCTCGGCGGTCGCCGGCCCGCGGTCCGGCGGTCCGGCGAGTGTCATATTGACTCGCGCTGTGGGGTCGAGCAGTTCTGGGAAGTGTCGGTCGATGGCGTGGTCCACGGCGGTGGTTTGGCCGATCATGTCGCGGATCTCGTTGGTGAGCTGCTCACGGGCCGGCCCGGGTTCGAGATAGGCCACGGTGGTGGCGCGGCGTTCGATGATACCGATCGCGTCTGGCTCGGTGAGCCGGATCGGCGTTTCGGCGTCGCGGCCGGCCAGCTGAAGGATCGGCTGTTCTGGGTAGTGTGGTTTACCGTCTAAGACTTGCACTCGGGCGATCTGACGGTCATTCAGCAGGCCGGGGAACGCGTCATGGAGGTGCTGGTCGATGTCGGGGTCCTGCCCGATCCACTGACGGAACTCGGTGGCGCGCTGGCTGGTGAACATGACGCGTTCGGTTTCCGCGACCATCCCGTGGGCATGCTGCTGCTGGTCAAAGTAGCCGCCGGGAGCGAGTATCGCGGCACTGTCATCGATCCGGTCAAGAACCTGCTGTTTCGTGAAGCTCCGCTCACACAGTCCATCGCGGGTGTGATGGATCGCCGTCAGCGACGGTTCGACCGGATACAGCTGACGCGCGAGCTGCTGACGTCGAGATTGTGGGGGCAGCAGCTGCGGGAAGTGGTCGAAGATCGCGCGGTCGATGTGCGGATCGACACCCGCCAGCTCCCGCACCGCCTCAAGCCCCGGTTCCCTCCCCTCGCTGCTCTCGGCTGCCGTCTGGATGAGATCCAGCGCCTCGGCGAGACGCTGTTCGCTGTCTGCGCGGATCTGAGCTTGCAAGGGAGTCATGAGCTCGGGATGGCGGGCGGCGATCGCACGGTCGATCTCGCGGTCGCGCCCTATCCACTCTCTGATCGATACCAGAGCGCGATCATCGAACGGCTCTGGTTGGCCGAGCAGGTCGAGAGCGGTCTTTCGGGTGATCGCGAGGTCCTGGCCGCCGAGGGTGATCGTGTAAGCGTTCGGGTCGGACGCGAGCTGGTCGTTACGAACCGTGGCAAGCTGCGCCTCGCTCATCACCTGGGGGTAGCGTTCCGCGATCGCCGCATCCACCTCGGTGTCCTGGCCGATCCACGACCCGATATCGGCTTGACTGCCCCTGATGACGCGACCAGCAAACTGGTGGCGGTCTTCCTCAGTCCACCAGACCCGATCCAGCGCCTCTTGCTTGGTGATCTGCACACGCGGCGCGTCCGGATCCGCACCCTGAATCATGAACTGTGGTCCCCGTACCCCATCAACCGCACGTTCAGCCGCGAGCCGACTGTTGACGCGATCCAGCTCAGCTTGGCGTTGCCTGGCCCGGTGTTCGCGTTGCATCGCGATTTGCTGGGCGTTGCGTGTCAGCAGCGCCGCGAGGGTTTGAGCCGCGGATCGTAGAGCATCGTCCACGCCATCATTCTCGGACATCATCGGTTTCCTCTCTGAGGGTTCAAGGGTCAGCGTGATTGTTCGGATTCGGGTTGCCGCACCACCGGCGGCACCCATGGCCGCGGTGCCGACTGCCTCGCTGGGAGCTTCGGCGGGATCACCGACCCGGCCGGCGGCCTGGCAGCGAGGACCGCGGCCGGCAACCCGGCGACCGGCCCGGATCGCTGTGGTTGCGGCTCACGGTCGGGCTTCGTGGACGGGTCAAGCCGATCCGCCAGCGGAGTCAAGTGATCGGTCAGCACACGATTGATGTGCTCGGCGCGTCGCACATCACCGATCGCCTCATGCATCCGCGCGATCGACGCGCCGAGCGCGATCAGCTGACGCACCAGCATCGCCTGCACGATCCGATCCCGCGCCTTACCCGTCTTACCGATCAACGCGAACACCATCGCACAGTTACCCAGCGTCAACGTGCCACCCGGATCCGGACGCACCGCCAACCGCTGATACGACGCAGAGCTAGCGATCGCGTCCGCTGCGGCTGCTAATGGTCCCGGGGTTGGTTCGGTGGCTTGCGACCAGGACGCCAACGCGCCCGCCACCTGATGCGCGGTGCGCGACCACAACACGGGCGTCGCGTCCCGGGCGATCCGCAGCCGCTGCGCCATCAACTCAATGTCCTGCCCGACCTGCTCACGGGCCGCCGGCGGCGTCGGTTGCCCGGGGTTTTCACGGCCGGGATTGGCGACGCGGACCCCGCGCCACGCGGCCCGCCACTCCGCTGCCGCTGCGGTCGCGGTTTGTGGGGTATCGGGCCACTCCTCCCGCAACCGTGGCAGACTCAAATCCCTACCCAGGGTGCCGCCACCGAACCAGATCGGACGCTCCCCAAACTGTGGGCGCGCGGCGACCCGGTAGCCCTCGATCACGTCCTGAGTACCGCGAGCGAACCGTGGCCGCACCAACACCCCCTGGCCGCGGAGCCGGCGCACGAACTCAGCCTCATCCACAGACGCCACCGCGCACCCCCGCACCCGCCGCGCCAACGCAAACCGCACCGCCTCACCCGGACGCTGATCCGCCACCAGCTGGGCCCGCCGCGCCGTCGTCAACTCGTCCCAACGCTGCGATGCTTGGCCGGCCCTGTGTTGTCGTTGGTGCAGGGCTTGGGCGCGACGGCGGGCCTCCGCCTCAATCTCCCCAGGCTCATACCCGCGAGTCGAACGCCCACCCACACCAACCCTTCGTAGCCCGTACTCGACCTCCAGACCACGGCAGATGTTCTGTGCCCGCTTGTAGTCACCGACCGGTTTCCCGACGGCATTACGCGGCCACAAGTTCGCCACCGATCCGTCCTCGAACACCAGATTCACCGCCAGATGGATGTGGTCGTTGCCGTTCTTCGACAACCCGTGGCGCACCGCTACCCACCGCAGCGATCGCTCGTCTGGATCATCGGAGATGAAGCCCATTCGGGTCATGAACTTGTGTGCCATCTGACCCCACTGCTCATCCGACAACTGGCCCTCTGCTGCTTCGATCGACAACGGGCAATGCCACACATGCCCATCCTTCACCCTCGCATTGTGCGCGACCGTCGGTGCTTGCAGGTCCCGACCGATCGCCCTGCCATCGCGGGCCGTCAGCTCTTGTTCCGCAAACCAGGACATCTGCCACGAACTGCCCGCCACCAGATGTGGATTCGTGTGCTCATTCGCCTCCCCGGGCCCACACAAATAGGCCATCAACCGGGGCAGATCGTGGCCGCGCCGAACCTTCGGGATCATCTACTTGCCCAACGACAACTGATCGATCGTGTCGTTCACCCGACCGATCGCCTGGAACGCCGCCCGATACACGTGCGGAGTCTGCGGCGGCACCACACCCGTCGAGTTCGCTGCCTTGGCGACCTGGTTCACGTTGTTCGCGATATTCGCCAACAGGCGGTGGATCGCGAACAACTCCGTCAACAACTCCCGCTGCTGCTCCACCGTGATCTGCGCCGTATCACGGCTCAGCGCCGAACTCACCAACAACCGCGGAATCGTCACCCGCTGCTGCTGGGCCAAGACGACCAGTCTTGCTTCCTCATCGGCAGTCACCTTCACCTCGTGGCGGAACTGCCGCCCGCCCGGCTCGTTTGGCGCCCGCCGGCGCCACACCCGCCGCGTCCCATCCGATTCACCCATGACTTTCCTCCGCTCTGTTTGAAAGGCCCAGCGCAGCGCCCCGACCCAGCCACCCGGCCGGTAAGGGCTCGCACAGATGATGTGCGCGCAGCGTTGCACGCTCCCCCGACTTAGCCGTGCTAAGTCATAACTTGCTCTCCCAGAAACGGTCCGTTCAGAAAGGTGCGCACTGCGCGAAGCCAGCACCCCAGAAGCAGCAAAGGCCGGGGCACCCCGGCCACCATCGTGCAGGGAGCCTCGAGCACCGAACGGGCGAGGGTCGGCGCCCTTCAGGCACCGACCCCCGACAAGAATCCCCGAACCCAGGTATCCCTACCCTCAGCTCCCTGCCAGCCTCCAGCCGAGCGCTGGCTCAGCTGAGCGCGAGAACGAAGCCCACCGTCCTGAGCTGGATACAGTGAGCATCGCTGTGATAACCAGCCGAGCCCGTGTGAGCCGGATCGCGGTTAGTCTCCGATCGGCAGCTGCGGCAGCGCGTCCACGATCTTCATCGTGTCGACCGACACCCGAGTCACTCGCTTGACCAGGTCCACGATGTAGCGAGGGTCATCATGCTCACGGCACCAATTGTTCGGATCATTCACAATGCCCGGGGCCGGGTCGGTTTTCACCCGGTAACGGTCGATCAGCCACTCCAACGCCGAACGGGAACCGAGCATGTAACGGTGCGCCTCAGCAGGAACGTCACTCAGAGTGATGTGGGAGTTGTAGATGATCGCCTTCTTGCTAGTCTTATCCGCCCAACGCATCTTCTGCACCCGATACAACTCCCACTCGTCGAGGCCAGCGACCGTGGGCTCGGGTAACGGATACGGCTCGATCGATTCGTAGCCGATGTGCAGGTCGGCAAGCTTGCGACCCGCGTCAGTGAACGCCTCGAAATCGGTGGTGGACGCCGCCAACGGGATCCGCGGCAGCATCCGCTTCAAATCAGCTGCGAACGTCTCCCGGTACTGCTCCGAATGCAGGACTGCGTAGACGTAGTAGAAGATGTCGTCCTTCGTCAGCTGGTCACCGAACTCTGAGCGATAGAGGGTCAGGATCTCGTCGGTGATGTTGTCCACCCGCCGATAGCCGTACTCATCCACCTCGCCAGCAGCGGACGCAAACAGCGCGCCGTCGCTGGCTGGCTTCTCAAACGTCCAACGAGGGAAGAACTGGGCCGTGTATGTGTAGAAGGATAGGTCAGGCAGAGCATCGACCATAACCGCCGCAAAGTCCACCCCTGGCCGAGGTGCAATCAAAACACACCCAACGTTCTCATGATGCGGTGTGGGGAAGTAGCTGGCGTTCTTGCCGGGCCTGTGGTTGAAGATCGGGTCGAAGTAGAGCGCTTGCTTTGAGTATGGGCGGTAGACGGCGGTGCGCATGGAGTTTGGGTCAAACTCGTGTGGTTCGCCACGGAGCGCCCGGGGTATCAGGCTGGATGACCAGCTGATCTGTGTCGGGTCCATGTCGAGATCCGACTTGTCAGCGGGCTGCGCAGTGGCTTGCTGGTTGTAGAAGTTGATCATGCGGGCCATGTTGTGTTCGACCTTGGTGGCCGAGTAGTTGTAGCACCAGGCGTCCCGGTTGGTTTGGACGCCGGCGGATTGCGAAGTGAAGTAGGTGGTTTCTCCGGTTGGCTTGGCGGTGTTGCCGATGGCAGGATATTCGGTGAAGGTGTCGTTGCGTTGGTTGAGCCAGTCTCCTGCTTGGTTGGGTGTGATGGTCTGCCATGCCACGGCATCGATGCTGGCGTCGTGGATGTCGGCGAGTTTGTCGTCGCGGGTTTGGTAGTCGGGCACCCCGTGGTAGCTGATCTGGAAAGGACCGCTGGCATTCGGGTTCTTGGCGGCGATGAGGACGGCGACTCCGGTGCGGGCGCCGACGTCGAAGACTCCGCCTCCTTCTTTTTGTCTGGTGATGCCAGCGGTGCGAGCGTTGCCGCGCAGGTTGTAAATCCAGATGTGGCTGTACTCGTCGGTCATGGTTTTGCGGATGCCGTCGGCGGTGTTGCCGTCGATCCAGCCGTTGTTCGATACGAACGCGATCACGCCGTGGTCGCCGATACGGTCGGTGGCCCACCGAAACGCACGGATGTAGGAGTCGTAGAGACTGTTCTTGTTCGTCGCAGTCGATAAGGCGGCGTAGGTTTCGGCGATGCGGGCATCTAGGGTCGGGTATTTCGCGTTCTGGTTGTCGTCGTTCGCCGATTCCTGGCCGGTGGAGTAGGGCGGGTTCCCGATGATGACCCGGATCGGTGTCGCTAGTTGGTTTTCGATCCGTTCGCTGTTGACCGGGATCAGCGAGGTGTCGGCGCGATCACCGGCTTCGCTGATCTGGAAGGTGTCGGTCAACGTAGCGCCGGGGAACGGCAGGTATTCCGCGTCCGCATCGGGGTTGTGGGCGTGGGTGAGTGCTTGGTAGGTGGTTTCGATGTTGACGCAGGCGATGTAGTAGGCGAGCAGCATGATCTCGTTCGCCCACAATTCGGCCGCGTATTTACGGGCGAGATCGTCCGGGCGGATGATCCCGGATTCCAGCAGGCGCACGATGAACGTGCCAGTCCCGGTAAACGGATCCAGAACATGCACACCTTCGCCGGTCAACCCGTAGCCGAACTCGTGCCGACACACGTCGTCGGCCGCCCGGAGGATGAAATCGACGATCTCCACAGGGGTGTAAACCACGCCGAAGCTGGAGGCTTGTTTGGGGAACGCTTTGGTGAAGAACTGCTCATACAGTTCGTGGATCACGGTCTGCCGGCCACCCGCGGTTGTCACGCCTTCAGCGCGGCGTCGGACCGAGTCGTAAAACTTGCCGAGTTTCGCGGTTTCGGCTTCCAGGCCGTGACCGGCGAGCGCGTCAACCATGCGCTGCATCGTGATCGACACCGGGTTTTGGGCGGCGAACGACGCATGCTCGAACAACGCCTCGAACACCGGACGCGTGATCAAATGCTGCGACAACATACTGACGGCGTCGTCGGGGCCTATCGAATCGTTGAGGTTCGCCCGCAGCCCGGTCAAGAACTGATCGAATTGGTCGGTGACCTGTGGGTCGCCGGCGGCGAGGATCGTGTTGATGCGGGTGATCTGGTTGGTGTTGATGTCGACCACATCGTCGGCCCAGGCATCCCAGTACTCGCGGTCGCCGACCTTCTTCACGATTCGGGCCAGGATCGAGTCACGCCACTGCGTGTAGGGGAACAACGGCAGCTGTGCAGCGGTGGGCTTGGTGGAGGGGTCAGCTCCGGAGTCGTGGTCGGAATCGGTGGCGGGGCCTTGGCCGATGATTTCGATATCGATTTTGCCTTTGGTGTCGTGGTCCAGGTTGATCGAGTTGATCATCGCGTTGAACCTGTCATCGTGGGAGCGCAACGCGTTCAACACATCCCACACGACCTTGTAGCGTTTGTTGTCTTTCAACGCCTCCTCCGGTGCGACACCGGCCGGGGTGGCCACCGGCAAAATCACATACCCGTACTTTTTGCCCGGGGCCTTGCGCATCACCCGCCCGACCGACTGCACCACATCGACCAGCGAATTGCGGGGTGACAAGAACAACACCGCATCCAACGCGGGCACGTCCACACCCTCGGATAGGCAGCGGGCATTCGACAAAATCCGGCACTCCCCGTCCGGGATCGGCGCCTTCAACCAGGACAGTTGCTCAGCCCGGATCAGGGCGTTCATGGTGCCGTCCACATGATGCACCGCACACGACAACTCCCGATCCACCGGGCTCGACGTGTCATCGGCGAGTGCGTCGACGACCTGCGGGAACGCCTCGGCGAACGCTGTCGAGGCTTTAATGTTCCGGGCGAACGCGACCGCCCGTTTCATCGGGGTCGTGTCTTTCCCGAAATCACCATCGCGGGTGCGTTTCGCCAACCCGTTCCAACACCCCACGATCTTCGCCGCATCATCCAACGACAACTCCATACTGTCGTCGGCCAGCGAGGCCTGCACGTTCTCGGCGATCGCCTGGTTATCGACCACCAAAATCATCACCTTGTAATCAGCCAACAACCCCTGCTCGACCGCTTCCCCGAAACCCAGCCGGTGGAACTCGGGCCCGAACAAGGCTTCGTCATCCATCGACGCCAACACCGCCGACGCATCATCAGCCTTCTGCTTCACATCCTCGCCATAAATCCGCGGCGTCGCCGTCATATACAACCGTTTCGCGGCGGGCAGGTAAGTGTTGTCGTGCACCTTCACGAACGCCGACTCGCTGCTGTCACCAGACAAGGTGACCCCGGTCGTGCGGTGCGCCTCATCACACAACACCAGATCGAACTCCACCCCGGCAGCCTTCGCCGCGGTAGCGACGACATCGATCGACTGATAGGTGGAAAACACCACCTGCATCCCCCGCGCCCGCCTCGGAGCCGCCGCCAACGCCGCTACGAGCTTGCTGGCGTCGGTAGTCGGCAACGGAATATCGTGCACCGAAATATCCTCAGCCTGCCGCGACGCCTTCGTGTCCGAACACACCACGAACGGACGAATATCGGTTTGAGTTTGGGCCATCCACTCCCGCAACGTTTGCGACACCAACGAGATACTCGGCGCCAAAAACAACACCCGAAGATGACCGGCGTTATCTTTGCAGCGCTGCTCCGCCAACCGCAACGACGTGAACGTCTTCCCCGTCCCGCACGCCGAAATCCACTTCCCCCGATCACAGGTTTCGAAACCCTCTTGGATCGCGGCGATCGCCGCCTTCTGATGCGGACGAAGACCGTAACGCACGGCTTTACGCAGCCGGTACTCCAACTGTGATTCGCGCATCCAATCAATCGGCGCTTCGGCGATCTCCGCCAACCCGATCCGCTGCACCGGAATCAACTGATCGGTTAGCGCGTCCTCGGCATGCTTCGACCACTTATCCGTCGTCGAAATAATGATCCGGTTACTGAAACTCACCCCATCCCACGACTTGCCTGAGGCAGTGAAGAACGAATCAATATCCGACTTCTGCAAATAATGCTTCGGGTCATAAAACTTGCACTGGATCGCCGTCCACTCACCCGTGTCCCGGTTGCGGGCCACCAGATCGATCCCGGTGTCGTGAGAGTTCTGATGGTGCGGCCACGACGACCAGCCCTGCACCTCGTCATAGGTGACCTGCAAAGTCGGGTCGGTGTGAAAGTACTCGACCATCAACTGCTCAAACTTCGTGCCCTGCTGCGACGTCGACGGTGCCGCACGCAACTCGTCGATCACATCATGAACAGTCGTCTTCGTCGCCACCATCGACTCCTTCACACCAGCAGACCTGTTCAGGCTAGCCACTTCAGGATGGCACGGCTGGGTAACCACGCGTTTCCGCTCCTGGGCAGGTCGTTGTGGTGGTTGTGGTGTGCGAGCCGCTATCCACATTCATGGTGACGGAAAGGACCGCCGATGACGATCACCAGCAAAGCCCGACACCTCCTCGACCAGCGGTTGGAGGCGCTCGGTTCACTCACCCATGCGCTGGACGAGATCACGAAAGCCCGCGCCGACCTCGACTCGCGCGAACACCAGGCGTGGCTCGCGGCCACCCGGGCAGGCTGGACAGCCAAGGACCTCACCAGCCTCGGACTCACCGCACCGAAACACCCCCGCCCGGCCCGCAAACCCCGCACCGCCCCAAACAAGCCAGCAGACGACGGGCAGGCCGCTACACCGACCCGGGCTGATGGTGATGAGTACGCCGCGTGAGGTGTTGGCGGACACGCAGCGGTTCTACCGCAAGAACGTGTACCGCTCCTGGGTGCATGGCTATATGTCGGGGCGGTATTTGGCGGGGATGATCGCTCCCGCCGGCATCGGGTACGCGCCGAAAGGCTGGACTGTCACGAGTGAGCATCTGCGTCAGCTCGGGCACGACCCGGACACGATCATCGCGGCCGGTGTCGGCGTGCCCACCGAGCGCGGCCTGCGGGATGTGATGCGAGACCGGCTGATCTTCCCCGTCCATGACCACACCGGCGATCTCGTGGGATTCCTCGGCAGGGCTAACCCGCACGCCGACCCCAGCGTGCCGAAATACCTGAACACCCCAGCCACCGGTCTGTATGACAAACGCTCCACCTTGTATGGGCTGGGTGAACAATTCGACGCCCTCACCGCAGGTGCGGTCCCGTTGATTGTCGAGGGGCCGATGGACAAACTCGCCACCGACCGCGCGATCGCCGAAAGCGGCGCCAACATCGTGGCGTTGGCCAGCTGCGGCACCTCCCTCACCCGAGACCACCTCGCGCGGATCGCATCCATCAGCCCCACACCCGTCTGGTTCTGCTTCGACTCCGACTCACCCGGCCGTACGGCCTTACTGCGGGCCTGGGAACTCACCCAAGCCAGCGGACGAGCCCGGCACATGGTCGTCCAACTACCCGCGGGCCACGACCCCGCCAGCGTGCATCCCCGCACCCTGAACGCGGCCATCGCTAAGGCTGCCCCGATGAGTGTCGTCGTCGCCCAAACCCAACTAGAGGTCTGGGGACGACCCGATAACCCCGTCAAAGCCGCGCTGATAGTGTCAGAACTCGCCCGCCGTGACGCGGCCAGGATCGCCCCCGACGACGCAGGAAGGTGGATCGAAACCGTCGCCCACGCCACCGGGACACCAGCCACAGACGTTCACGCAAGCCTGCTCGACGCTATCTGCCCATCAGTCGCCGAGCTACGTGATGCCTGCTTTCCCGTAACCACGCACCCAGTACAGCCCGCCCCGGAACCGGCAAGTGTCCGGCACCATCCGTCGGCGGGTTGCGCGGCTGGAGTAGAACGATAAGACTGATCATCGCCTGCGTGCCAACTGCATATCGTGCACAGCCACAGTTATCGTTCCCCGGCTGGGGTGAGCGCGCTTCGCGGCGGAAGAATGCGTGTAGGCGGGAGTCCGCCGCGCACGATGTCGGCTGAAACGCATGGAGGCCGCCTCGTTCGTCTCTCCGTTTCATCTCCGCGCGAGGCCTGGGGACCTGGGTGCGTCCCCACGTATCACGCCGCAGAGGTTCGCCAAAGAGTCGAGGAGCCACCGAGGAGCCATGAAATAGAGTGGGCAACTGGGCGATACCCGCCACGGATTGGCAATCTTCCTCAACACGGATCAGGCAGAGCGCGCCATGCGGGGAACCGATCCAAACCGGCGTCGTCTCAGATCGCGAAGGCCGAGGCCACTGCTGTTACAGGCTCCGCACGGGTGCCATCGTCTCTGCCGACGCGCGCCACATTGTCGGCGAAGCTCCAGGCGCCGGTAGAAACACCTCGAGATAGCAGCGCCTTCAACTCGGTACCAGACTGCTGTCGAAAGGTTGCAGAATGCGAGAAGAGGTAGAAGTTGCGCTCCGCCAGGAGCGGCAACTCGCGTCGGGCTCTCGCAAGCCGAGGGCCCGGACAGCGTTCTTTTCGCATCATCATCCGGCCAAGCATGAACAGTAGGCAAGCGTAGTTGCCCAGATTGGTGGCGTCGGTGGGATCGGCGTCCACCGCCCGCCGATACATCCAATGTCCCGCTTCGCTGGTAGCAAACTCGAGGCGTTGATCCGCTAGGTGCTCGACATGCTCAGTCACCGACCAGGCGACGAAGTTGGCAACCGGTATCTGCCTAGACTTCAGCACCATACAGCACGCCACAGCCTCGCCTGTTTGTTACACCTACAGTCCCCAGTGAGGTAGACCCGCGCCGGGCCACGAAGTACTCGCTCATAGCCCTGCGACTTCGGGAAGCATCGCCGGTCTGTCTCTGGGCCGAAGGAGTCGCCTCACAGCATCCGCGACAAGACAGCTCACGCATACTAATTTGCTATTGGCAAACCAGAGCCGTAAGTGGAACAGAGGCGGTATCCCAAAGAGGCCGTTGCTATGGAATACTTGTTCACATGACAACGGCAGCTCAACACGAGACGTTCGTTCCCGAGTGGGATCTGGCTGACAGACTGCGCAAGGCGCTGCGGTCGTCGGATGTATCCGTGGCACAAATTTCGCAGGCGCTCGACGTGAGCCGCCAAACTGTTGGTAACTGGATGGCCGGCAGGGCTCGACCTACCCGGGCGACAGTGGTTGCGTGGGCGTTGGCGACCGGCGTGGACTTGCACTGGCTGGAAACAGGCCAGGCCCCGGCTGAGCCGGCATCTAATGGAGAGATTGGTACACCGCCAGGGAAGCGAAGCCTGAACCCGCTGATGCGTCAGCAGTTATTTGGGTCTTGATTGCGCCACTGGTCAAGCCCGGAGGCCTCATTCGTGCCGCGTCAACAATGCTCGCGATCGCGTTGAACTCAATTGTCAACACCGCGACGCGTGTTGGATTACCTGGACTCGGATTTGGACCCACGCAGTGCGGACGCCTGGTGGCGGTTCTCGGTGTCCACGTTGCCTGCGCAGATGCTGGTGCTGTGGTTCCTCATCCGCTTCCGATTAGAAGCGGCGCGTCTTCGTGGCGATCACGTCACACCCTGGCTCGATCGGTTTGGAGTTCGTGGATCTGGTCGAGCAGGTCGTCGACCGCATCATCGGCGCCCGCAACCAACAAGGCTGATGCCTGAACTAGCAGGTCTTCGATAATCACGGCAGATCTGCCGTGGTCTCAGCGGGTAAAGGAATAGTCATGACAAGATCTCCTATCTATGGATGCCACGGCCTGACTGGCCGCGGCCCTCTCCCGGTGGTCTGAGCGGCCGCCCACGACGCTGCGTCATCGGTTCGCCGAGTGCCGAGGATGCGGGCTGCGAAAACGCGGCCAGATAGCCCGGGATGGTGCGCTGAGACACGGTGGACGAATCAATACGTTGGGTTTCAGAAACGGTCGGATGCTCGTTCGTCGCGACCAGCCTGGTCGGGTCCGCCAGGGCATGCCCGGCCACCGTGTGGTCCCATTCGGCCAACCCTGCTAGCCGATCCTCTACTGGTGCCGCTTCTTGTGGAGTCGTGGTGGCGACGACCGCGAGCACATCGGCGATGTGCATCACATCGGTGAGGCTGGTCGACGACCGCAGGCGGGCCACCACGGCGTTTACGCTCAGCACCGGCCGGCCCGTGTCATCAATGATCTGGGCGCGCCGCAACGACTCGCCCCGAAGCTTGTGGTCATCGGCCGGCTGGTTCACGCCCAGAATGTGGGACACCCGTGGCACAAGACGTCCGACTACGCGTAGACAAGGGAGAGGCCATGGCCGGGATTGACCGTGAACAACAACACATCCCGGTATGGCTCATCGCACCCATGCCGGATGAGCAGTGGAACTCAGACTTGCGGCCGACCGCGAAACTGTTCCGCACCGAAGCCGACGCGATCACCTTATTAGACGACGTGACTGAGGAGTTCCACCTCTGGAAGGCAACCCTCACGATCACGTACCACGTCGACGACTACCAACTCCTCCTGTAGGTCAGGCGGCGGTGAGGCCAGCGTCAACCATGCCTCCGCCGTGAGCACGGGTTCATCGATGACCAGCATGGTTGCTCGCAACGTGCCCTCTCTGAGCCGCGTTTGGAAACGTCAGCGGTCCCGGCAGCCTACGACTCCCTCGTTGAATTATGCACGGCCTTCTCACCCAGACCACGACCTAGAAACTCCCAATACCCCAGCGGCACACCATGCGGCATGAACAACATCCACGTCAACAACTCCAAAGCCGTCAGCGAAGACGCCGACGGCGACCGTTGCCTTCGGAATCACCGTGGGGTCCCACTTGCCCCACGGAGTACTCGTCCTTCATGCAGCATCACCCTCGACTGCCCATGGGTCGTCAATCGACTCAACCGCACAAACAGGCAGCCATCGCCGAGCGAGCTATTCCTAGCACGTGCGCAGCCTGAGCCTGTAGGAAGCATCTGCGAGCGAGTTCACCCTTGACCTTGCGAGGACCTCGACGCTACTCCGTAATTGAACTTCACTGGCGATGCGCGAAACTCATGCATAACTGCGTATGGCTCGCCGATCGAAAGCCCAGATTCTGCGGAGGTTCCTCGTGCAAATCGACCGTCTGGCCATACATAACACGTATAAGGTAGCGGCATGCCGGACGCACCCACTGTTGCTGATCATCAACCCCTCTCCGAGAGAGTGGCCGCTGAGATCAGAGCCATTCTGGCCCGGTTTGAGCTTCGCCAATCAGATCTCGCCGCAGTGCTTGGCGTCACTCAAGCGCAAGCATCGAGAAAACTGCACTGCATAAACGCCTTCTCGATCGACGAGCTCGAACTGATCTCCGACTGGCTGGAAACGACACCCGCATACTTGATGGGGTACACATCAGAGCCCCGTCCGAAAATGCCGAACGGGGCTCTGATGTGTACACCGCCAAGGAATCGACCCTGAACCCGAGTGGGGCGCGGACTTGCGACCCACGGCGTAACTGTTCCGCAGCGACGCCGACGCGATCGTCTTGCTCGACGCTGTGACCGAGGAGTTCCACCTGTGGACCGCGACCCTAACGGTCACACCTACCACGTCGACGACTACACCACCTCGTGCTGTAGGTCAGGCCGCGGCCAGGATTGCGTCGAGCCATTTGGCTGGGACGGCGTCGAGGATCGATTCGGGATGGGTGAGCAGGGGTGAGGCATCGTGGCCGGTGCGGCGGGTCCCGGTAATAATGTTCATCCATGCTGACGCGGCATCGGCCGACAACCCCAAGATCGTCAGATAAGGATCGCGGCGCGCGGCTGTGTGGCGGCGTGAGTCGGGTTCTTTCACGGCGATCTCCGCGCACCGGCACAACACCGGCCACGCCAACCCGGGATCCACCCCGATCTTTGCGAGTTGAGTGACGATCACCTGCATCATCGGTGAATCCGCCAAATCATCCAGCCCGACATCACTGCCACGCAGGTCTTGATCCACAGCGGGTTCGGCCTGCTCGAGCCGCCAATCCTCATCGGTGACGGTGAACGTGTTCACCGGGCCCTCGGCAGTCACGATGATCCCGCGGTTCGACTGGTCGTGTTTGGCTGCCTGCCGGCCGATGATCGACAGGAGAAACCCCCACGGATTGGCGGCCTGTATTATTCGGTCAGCGTTCTCGACGATCGCCAACCAGGCGATCGAGACCGTGTCCGCGATCGCATCTCGCCGACTGAAATCCACCCTGCGCAACGCCACCCACCGACCATCACCAGCAATCACCTCCGCCACTGATGCGGCGAGTTCGTCCGCTGCTGGCCCGCGCCAATCACAGGCTCGGGCCGCGCAGATCAGAGCAGGCAAACCATCCGCAGCCACCAGGACGTCTTGACCCGGCCCACCACGTTTGCCGACTGGCACCGGCAAATCCACGCCACACAGCGGAGCTGCCACATCCAGGAACTCGCGAGTGAGATGAACGCGCGCCTCGGCCGCGCGAGCCCCACGCCGACGCGACTCACGGCCAACCCACCCCGCCTGCTCTAGATCATTGAGCACACGGTTAGTGGAAGCGAGACTGAGCAGGCTCCGCTCGGCGATCGTCACCCGCGGCGCCAAACACACCCCACGGTGATCCGATAACAACGCCACCGTCGCTAACACCACCCGATGCGACGCCGTCGGAACCTCAACCCCCCACGCCCACGCCGGACCTACCCGGGCCGGATCGAACCGGATCGACGCGAACTTGTCGGCATGGTCCATCGGCAATTCTGAGCCGCTCATATTTGCCGGTGGAGTGGGGTTGGTGTCGGCGAACAGGTTCGACAGCGTGAATGCGGCAGGCTGCCAGCGGCCACTCACCAAGGAGCGCTGCCGCTCCCACGTCACCCAACCCGCGCCGACGAGGTCCCGCAGGTGGGTTTGCGTCGACCGCACCGACGTCGCAGCACCGTCAGCCAGCACCTCCACCAAGACACTGCCTGCACCGTCCGCGCCGGCCTGCAGGGCCAACGTGCCCAACAGCGCCCGCTTCGCCGGGCAATCAACCTCAGCGAGCCATGCGAAACCCACCAGAGCCTCAGTCATGACGCCACACCACGCTCAGGTCCTGCCTCACCGGTATTGCTGGGCGGGTACTTCGCGAGCCACCACATCGCCGACTTCTCGGCATCCGGATCACCTTTGACGCGCGCCTCATCTCGCCGTTGAAACGCCACCGGCCGCTCCCGATGCTCGACAGGCGGGGCTGCAGCGGCGGGTCGTGTCCGGCGCTGCGGTGGCTGGACGGGGATTTGCCCCACCCGGTAACCAACCAGCCCGGCCAAGGTGCGGATCTCGGTCTGCGGAGGAAGCGAGTTACCCGCCAGCGTCGCCCGTAGCGCGTCCGGACGCCATCCCGCCTCGACGCGTTCACGTAGAGCAGCCGCCACCTTCGGCACCGCTGACGGCTCGATCCTGCGCATCTCCGGCGGCAAACAGTCGACCATCAGTTCCCAATCCTCGGCCATCACCTCGCTGGCACACTGCTTGAGTACGCCGTCCAGACCAGACCCGGCCAAACCACCGCGCCCGACGCCAGTCTCGTCATCGCGCGCGGACGAGGTCTGGTCTGGTGGGGAACCTTTAGGTTCCTTGAAACCATCTTTAGATGGTTGTGCCTCGGCTGACCGTGGCACGGTAGACCGTGCTGCGGTTGACCGTGCCACGGTGGAGCGCGGCACGGTGCCACTAGCAGTTTCACCAATACCCGCGCTCCCCGCAGCACCGCGTTTGCCCTTGTCGGACCGTGCGGCACCTGTGTCCGCACGGTCCGACAAGGGGTTATGCTCAGCATCACCGTTGCTAGTCAGGCACTGTTCGACCCTGTTGTTGGACAGTTCAGTCACCGTCGACCATGCCTCGTCCGCAATCACGGGCTGCTCAAAGACGAGCGTCGCCGTCCGCAACGTGCCCTCAACAGTCCGGGTTTGGAAACGCCACCGATACCCGGCGCTCTCCAACTCGCGCATCGAGTTACGGACAGCCTTCTCGCCAAGACCCCGACCCAGAAACGCCCGATACCCCAACGAAGCACCGGGCGGCATAAACAACATCCATGTCAACAAGCCAAGCGCCGTTACCGAGATGCTCGAATCAGCCACCGTCGCATTTGGAATCACCGTTGAACCGCGCTTGACCACGAAGTACTCGTCCTTCATGGGCCCACCGCCGTTGGATGCGTTGGAACTGGCTCAAAGAACAGTTCAATCCGCACACCGAGCCAGGTGGAGATGATTGCGAGTTCGTCTGGGCTGAACGGCGTAGTCCCCCGCAGGCGTCGGCATATGGTGTTGGGGGCGACACCAAACAGACCTGCGAGATCTCTTGCCGAGAGACCTCGCAGGCTAAGCTCGGCGCGGACACGACGTCCGATCGAGGAGTCGAGAGTTTGCATAGAACTAGTGCAGTGATTTTTTAACTGTCTGCTACTCATTTTGGTGTCTTGCGTGTCGATTCTTACTAGCTCATCCGGTGGCGCCGTAGTAAGCTTCGACTATGAGCTTGGCCGCAAGTGGTGCAGAACCCACGCTACGCGAAACCGTGACCGCCGAGGTGCGCGCCAATATGGCGCGTTTCGGCCTTAAACAGAAAGACCTGGCCGATCTGCTTCAGATCAACCAGTCCCAGGCTTCCAAGAAGCTCCGCGGCGTCACTCCGCTGACACTCGACGAGATTGAGGTCATCGCGGCATGGTTCTCCACATCGCCTGCTGTGCTGATGGGGTATGCAACGGAGCCCCGTCCGAAGATGCCGAACGGGGCTCGTATTGGTACACCGCCAGGGACTCGAACCCTGAACCCGCTGATGATGCGGGAGCAGTTGTTTGGGTCTTGATTGCGCTTCTGGTCAAACCCGGAGGCCTCATTCGTGCCGCGTCAACGATGCTCGCGGTCGCATTCGACGTCGTTGTCAACAACGTGTCGCGGGTTCTTGTCGCCCGCCGGCCGCGGGAGTTGTGGGGGCCGCGCGCTGGTACCGCGTCGGATAGGGCGACTGGTCCTGGTCCTTTGCGGTGTACTGGCACGATGAGAGTTCGGGGCACTTACGGATCGCAGTCCGTGGTTCCCCGCTGCTCGCTCCGCGCGGGAGCATTCCCTCATCTGACTGGTCCTAGTGGCGTCGGGTTGGCGCGTTCTCACGGCAGTCTCTTGCCTCGCAGGTGAGCGGCCGGCCGCGTCCTTTCGGTTGTTCTTCGTGACAGCTAGAGGCCGGATGCAGGCGCGTCGAGGAAGGATCGTCGTCAGATAACTGAGCAGGAAGGTCTCCTTTCACTCATGTGGTGGTGAACGAGAAAAGGAGATCTGGATGAACCAGAAGCCAGCGGGATCGGATTCCCGCAGAAGTGAGCAGTTGAAGGCCTCCCTGCGCTTGTTGTTACAGGAAGGAAACCCCGGGAGTCTGCACCGGCCAGAAACTTCTCTCAGAGGAGAGCGGCGAGGGTGCGTCCATTCGTCGTATCGCAGAGACAAGAGCTTCGGCATGACCCAGGATGATCTGCAGCAGCTCATGGACTTCGTGTGCAGCGAGGTGGACATCGTGGACGAAGTCATGGACAGGTTCGCTGATCTTCGGCTGATCAAGCGAGCCTGGCGGATCTTGGAGCAGTTGTCGTGCTCGGAGTTATTGGAGGCGTTGGATACACGCCTCAAGGGCACGTGGAGTCACGAAGAAGGGATGGATCTGTCATGACGACCAGCACGCATTCACAGGCGCGACCGATTCCCGAGGCGTGGATCCAGGCGATCGACGGTTTCGACTACTGGCTGGCTGCTGCGGATAAGTCACCGCGGACCCGTGAGCTGCGCCGTTACCAGCTGGGTCGAGTGGCCAGGGCGTTCCCTGAGGGACCCGACACGGTGACGCTGGACGATCTACTCAAGTACCTGGCGGGACAGAACTGGGACGCCGAGACGCGTCGCGGCACCCGGGCATGCCTGCGTAGCTTCTACGCGTGGGCGACTATCCACGGGATTGTTGAGGTGGACCCCGCCAAGGATCTGCCCACGGTCCAGCGCGGCCAAGTCCGGCCACGACCGGTTCCAGACGAGGTTTGGCTGACTGACCGGGAACTGACCGATACCCGCTGTCAGCTGATCATGGATCTCGGGGCCGAACTCGGACTTCGGCGGGCAGAGATCGCCGGGCTTCATCGCCGTGATGTCATCCCCTACGGCAATGGGTGGGGACTGATCGTGCACGGCAAGGGACGACGACAACGCATCTTGCCCTTGACCGACGAGCTGGCCACCAGGCTAATGAGGTTCAGCGGCTGGATCTTCCCCAGCACGCTCCATGATCAGCACTTGAGTCCCGATCGCGTCGGTCGTCTGATGTGCGTCGCATCGCGGGGCCGCTGGTCAACACACCAGCTGCGTCATCGGTTCGCCACCGCGGTCTACAACGCGACCGGAGACCTACTGTCGACCCAGCAGCTGCTGGGCCACTCCAAACCGGAAACCACCCAAGGCTACGTTTTGGTAGCCGACGACCGGCTTCGGGCCGCAGCCGCCGCAGCCTGCCGACGTCACCACACGGGCCAACGCTGACTGGATCACTAGTTGATGCACGCGAGGATCGTTCTAACATACTCAGGACGATCCTCGCGTCGCTGTCTTCGGTCTTTGCATAGACGATGACCCGTCTGGCGGACGCGAGGAAGATTCAACCCGGCGCGAGTCACTCTTCGGGTTCGCCGTGTGTATCTGGCGGCTCGGCAGTGAACCTGATCGCCCCGCGCAGCATTACCGGCATCAGTATCGCCGACCCGAGCACCCGCAACGACAGATCCGCGAGCGCTTCCCTCAGGTAGGGGATGAGCGCCATGACAGCGACTTCATTGGCGAACTCGACTATGAGTTCGTGACTCAGCGGCATAAGACTCTCATCTTCGACCCGGTACTCGGCTTCGGGCTCGACCACCAGCAGACTGCCGTCCCCATAGTCGATGGTGCAACGCAGCCGAAGCCTGAAGAGAGCTTGGTCTTCGTTTCGGTCTATGCCCAGCATGTATTCAGGCTGGGCTGACGTGGTTGACGGTTTGCCGTCACCCCGACGGGCATACAGTTCCCGGTATGCGATCGACTGGAGGGAAGCCGTCTGAACGAGCCTGTCTAGTGCTTGTGATGTCGCTGTCATGTGTGGACCAACTTAGTGCGCGAAGACCCCCAGGCGATGTTCCTAGGGGCCTCGTGTACCGCACGCACAGGCTCGACACGGGATTGACTAAATAGATACTCTCCGCGAGAACGGGGGTCATTGCCGGTGTCATCGATCACTGTGGTCGATAAGCGCGCACCGACCGCCATCGCGTAACGACGAACGGTATCAAGCGTGGGGTTGGCGTCGTAGCGCTCAAACTGCGATACAGAGGGCTGAGTCACCCCCATGCGCTCGGCAACCACCTCTTGGGTCAGACCATGTTCGATACGCATCTTGCGCAGGTCGCGCAGCAGGTTCTCGTGGTTCTCTTCCAGCGCATCGGCGCGCGCGTCGAGCACTGCTATGGGCTCATCAACGGGTTGGACATGACCAGAGAGCATAAGTTAAAGCTTATGTGGTGGGCGGTGTGCTATGCAACCTGTTCGATGAAGCATCTGCATTCTCACCGCTTCAGTGCTTCAACTCCCCAGGCCTCCGCAAAACCCTTCGAATACAAGGTGAAAGCGTGCGCGATCTCGCTGTCCTGGGCAGCCTGGATCTCCTCTGCGTCTCCAGTAACGACCTTCTCATGACAATGAAGACCAAGCATCACCGCGCCATGACCAGGTGGTTCGGCGAAATACAGGCGCACGTCGACTCTGTTCTCCCGAGCCTTCCCAGGGAAATCAGGGTCCCGCTCATTCACCGGGATCTTGACCCAGCGAATCTCGAACATCAACACCTCAGGGATACGATCACCGACTGGCTTCACTTGGTCAGTCGGCACAAGCTCGCCGCGCTTCGCGGCCTCTATTCTGCGCTTGAACTGTGTCCGGGTCTGACGGGCCCAGTAGATGTTATTGAGGCGGCCCTCGACGATGATCTCCATGAGCTTGTCGACCGCAGCCTCGACGTGGTCCGACGTGGCGCAGCAACGCCAGTAGAACTCCCCGCCTGTCCCATTTGCAGCAATCGACGTGGCCGGCATGATGTTCAGTTGCCCTTCTCGTTCTGACTCAAGGGCTCGGCGCTTTGGGACGCCAATTGCGCGAGCCAGGCTTGACAGAGCTCCATTGCCATCCCGATATCCCTTCACGGTTCGCGCTTCGTCTCGCAAGGCACTTGCGTAACAACCTACAGCCACGCAGTGACACTTCCAGATCGGCACATGGTCGACACAGTACGTGTGGCTTCGGTCGTTGGCGCAGTACGCTCCGGCGGCCGGCTGGCTGACGGTGCGAATGGCACGCCTTGATGCCCGCTGCCCCGCCCGCTTGAACACAAACCCTGTGGATAACTGACGATTTGCCTGCCTCGTAGCGAATATTCCCCAGAGCAGAGGTGAACTGGAAGGCGCTGGCATGAGTCATGTGGGGCACGGTGACGCTCGTGACCCTCGCTCGTCACATCCGTTGCAGGAGGTGGGTGTGATGAGCGATGAGGTGGCCGTTTCGATCGGCCGGATCTGGGTGTTGCTCAACCGTGCGTTGGATTGTCTGGACTCGGATTTGGACCCGCGCAGTGCGGACGCGTGGTGGCGGTTCTCGGTGTCCACGTTGCCGGCGCAGATGTTGGTGCTGCAAGCATGGGCGCCGCATGGGTCGGCCGTGGTGTTGGAGCAGGTCGATTCGGTGGCCTGCCAAACCGCCGAGCAGTGCCTGCGACAGGTGCAGTCCGAGCTGGCGTCTTGGGATTGGGACGCGCTCGACGGCGAGGTTTTGAGCGCGGGTGTGCAGTTTGTGTTGGCCGTCAGCGACGTGGTGCAGCTGCCATGACCACGACGAGCGCACTCCAGCAGGCAGTTGCCTTGGTCAACCAGGGCGACGCACTCGATGTTGCCGATTGGGTCGAGATCGTTCAGGCGAGCCGAGCCGTGCTCGCTACGCGGGGTGAACCAGACACGGCGGTCGAGTATGCCATGGCTGTCAGCTGGCTCATGGACGCCGAGGGGCGGGCGAACGACATCGTCGGTCCACTCGTTGATTCACTTCGTCGTACGCCTGCCGTGTCCACATCACAGGTGAGGACCGTGGTGGCGATGGTGACCCACGCCGCGAGGCGAAACGCGCTCACAAATCCGGTGGCCGCGCTGTTGGAGGGCGTCGAACGAGCCGCGCTCCGCCGCGTCCCAATACCTCAAGAGTTGGATGAGATGGAGTCCGCGTTGAGTCGCTGGTCATCGGTGGTCGCCGCTGTCGGCCGGAACGCAACGCCTCAGGTGGCCGCGGCCATTGGTCGCCAGCAGGCTGGTCTGTTGCAGCTGACCAGGCGCTTGGTGTCGAGGATGTCCCCGGGGCCGGCTGCCGAACTCGGCGCGAACCGGCTGATTGTGCAGTTGGACGAGTCCTCAGCTCGTTGGCGGCAGTCGATCACGGGCTGGACGAGATCCTCGGAGCGGTCCGCGTTGTCGATGCAGGACATGACGGGGCTGTCGATGGCTGCCGTTGAGCTGCGGACCGCACTGACGGGCCGCGCTGCCACAGGTGAAACCTTGATGGCGCTGCTCCGCAGCGGTGTGGCTGGGAACTTGCTTGTCGCCGCCGCACTCACCCCGGACCCCGCGAGCAGGCTCGTGGCGTCCGCGGAACAGTTGGAGTCAGTTGTCGTCCGGATCATTGACGCTAACCGGCCAGTAGAGCTGGTCAGCACTCCTGCGGACGACACGGTGGCCGGCACGTCAGCACAGCCCAGGCCCGCGGCGCCACCGGTGATGAGTTCGGCGGTTGAGGTGCCGTCGGTCGAGGCGGTGGAGTTGACGCCTTATCTGGAGCGGGAGCTGGCCGCCCGCCGCGACATTGGGGTCATCGCCCATGCTGCCTTGAGTGGGATTCCTGCTGCGAAGGGACTGCTCCCCCATGCATCGCAGGCCGAGTTGTCTGATCTGGCTGCGGATGGGCGCCACGCGGTGGGCGTGCTGGTAGCGAGCGTGCAGCCGGCGATCTGGTCACGGGTGCGCCGCTTCCACGGTGAGCTGGACGAGAGGTTTGCGGTGGGCGCGGTTGCGGTCGCGGCTGCCGCGCATCGCTGGGATCCCCGCAGATCCAGGTGGCTTTCGTATTCCCTGAAGGTGTCGGAATGGGCCCAGGCCGGTTACTTCCGGGATTATGCGCGTCTGCCGGTTCCGGTGGACATGAACGTCGATAGCCGGCATCGCGCCGACGAACGCGTGATCGACCCGCGCTATTTGGTTGGTGAGTCCCCGGATCCAGCAGCGGTGGCGGTGGTTGCGGTGGATGGACATCGGGCAGCTGAGTTGGTGGGGCGGCTGCCGTGGCCGTCGAATCAGATCCTGCGGGAAGCGATGGGCTTTGGTCCGAGTGGGCAGCCGGTCGCGTTGGAGGCGATCAGTCGCCGCCTGGACATGCCGAGCACGACGGTTCGGCGGCATATGCGACGTGGCCTGGCTCGGGTGCAGGCGCAGTTGGGGGTGGAGCACTGATGAACGGTGCGCAGTCGTGCACGCGTCCGAGGACATCAGGAGCGAGCGGTTCCCATCCTTGGAGGTTGATCATGCGTTTGTGTGTCGCGGGGCTGATCGTCGTGGCCTTGGCGGGCTGCTCCCAGACTTCCGGTGTGGGTTCAGCGTCAGAGTCTCCTGAGCCTTCAGCAAGCAGGTCCGCGGGCACTTCGATGTCGGCGCCGGTGGTCTGGTCGGACGGCACTACTGCAGAGCCGCCGAGGCCAGGACGGCTCGGGTTGGACGAGTCCAGCCGCGACGCAGCGGTGGAGCTGGCTGAAGAGGCGATGGTGTTGTACGCGCGTCCGGACGTGCCGTTCGAGGTGTGGTGGGCTGATCTGGTGCCGCTGTTGTCGGCGCAGGCGGCTTCGGCCTATGTCACGGTGGACCCGGAAACGATCCCGGTCAGCGAGGTCACCGACCCGCCACTGCTGCCTGAGTGGACGACCCCGGAGGTGGCCAGGGTATCGGTACCCACCGATGTGGGCGCCTACCTGGTGATCGTCTCTCGCACCGACCTCGACCCGGTTTGGCGGGTGGAGCGGTTTGTTGCCCCCGAGGTGTTGTCGTGAACTGGCAGCGGACGGCGCTGGTCGCTGTGATGGTGCCCGTAGCCCTGATCGTGATGGTGGTCGGGTTCGTCATGTTCGACGAGGCCGACACGGCGTGCGTGCCGGATGGTGTGGCGGCGGTGGTGGATCCGGCATCGGTTCCCGCTGGCCCGATCGCCGGGTTCGCCGGCGAGCAGCTGGTCAACGCCGCCCACATCATGGCCGCTGGAGCGTCGATGGGGCTGACGGTGCGGGACCAGCAGATCGGTGTGATGACCGCGATCGGTGAATCCACACTGCGGGCGCTGGATTTTGGCGACGCGGCCGGGCCGGACTCGCGGGGCCTGTTCCAGCAGCGTGACAACGGTGCTTGGGGAACCTACGAGGAGCGCATGGACCCGTACCGGTCGGCGCTCGCCTTTTTCCGGGTGCTGTCCGAGGTGTCGGGCCGGGAGGCGATGGAGCCGACGCTGGTGGCGAACGCGGTACAGCGCAACGCCGATCCGTACCACTACCGGCCGTTCTGGGAGCCGGCTGGCCTGATCGTGCAGGGCCTGGCGGGCGTCCAACCGGCCGGTGATGCTGCTTCGGCCAGCACGTCGCCATACGAGATCGGTCCGGTACGGCCGCAGACGGCAGTGGTTGCCAACACTGTCGGTGCGATGTTCGGGATCCGGACGGTGGGCGGCTGGCGTGACCCAGCGACCGAGATCTATGACCCGCAAGGCCATCCCGCGGGTTTGGCGCTGGATTTCATGATCAACGACATCACCGACGGGACCGCGGTCGGTGACCGGCTGGCCGAGTACCTGATGGCGAACGCGACCGACCTGGGCGTGGCCTACATCATCTGGCAGCAGCGGATCTGGTCACCTGAGCGGCCCGGCGAGGGTTGGCGGCTGATGGAGGACCGCGGGTCACCCACGCAGAACCATATGGACCATGTCCACCTGTCGCTCACCGGTGACGGCAGTTCCACCCTGGCGGTCAGCTGCACCACACCGACATCTCCTGGGCAGGTGAACGGGCAGGGCTGGTCGGCGCCCTCGGATGCTGCGATCTCGTCCGGTTTCGGCGCGCGGTGGGGCGGTATGCACTACGGAACCGACTTCGCGGCCTCATGCGACGCGCCGATCTGGGCTGCCTCGTCGGGCACGGTGACGTTCGCCGGGCCAGCGTCCGGCTACGGCAACTGGATCAAGATCTCACACGAAGGAGATGTCGTGACAACGTACGGGCACATGTACACCGCGGGCCTGCTGGTTCGCACCGGCGACCTGGTGCAGGCCGGTCAACAGATCGGCGCGGTCGGCGCTGCCGGTGACTCGACCGGCTGCCACCTGCACTTCGAGGTGTTGGTGGCGGGCAGCTACGTCGACCCGCGGGTCTTCCTCGCCGAGCACGGCGTCCAGACCGGGATGCAGTCATGACTACCACCATCGATCCGCGCACCTCGCTCCACGTCCATCGTGGGCTGGCACCGATCGGGCCTCAGCCAGGCATCCCGGAGCACGAACGGAGACTGCCGCTTCGCCGGTTCCTGCGGGGTCCGAAGTTGTGGATCGTGGGCGCCCACGGTGGCAGCGGCGAAACGACGCTGGCCAGCTTGCACGAGGCGTGGACTCCGGCCGACCACTGCTGGCCCCAGGGCCCGGCCGGCAGTAATGGTTGCATCCTTACCGCCCGGACCTGCGCCGGCGGTCTGCTGGCCGCGCAGTCGGCGTTGGCGCAGTGGGCCGCGAATCGCACCGGTACCGCCCAGCTGCTCGGGTTGGTGCTGATCGCGGATGCCCCGGGCAGACTACCCCGGCCATTGCGCGATCTCGCGGACGTTGTCAGTGGCGGGGCACCCCGGTTGTGGATGATGCCGTGGGTCGAAGCCTGGCGGCTAGGTGCAGAACCTACCCCCGACTGCGTCAGCGGGTTATCGCTCCTGGTTGGCGAATTGAACGCGGTGGCGGCATCGGTCGTCCCCTCTCACCACCTCAGTAAGAAGGAGAACAATCATGGTTCCTGATCCCGGCACTGGCTCGATGCCTCCCGGTTTCGAGGTCTTCACGACCATCCTCGGTTGGGGCAAGTGGATTGCCCTCGGCGTTCTGGTCGTCTCGCTTATCTTCGCCGGCGTGCGGATGGGTATTGCCAGCAACCGGCACGGCGACGGCTCCGAGCACGTCAACAGCATCGGCAGCGTGCTGCTGGGTGTTGTCATCGCCTCGGCAGCGTTCGCTCTCGTCTCGTTCATTGCCGCCTGACAAGAGGAGGAATCGTCATGGGTGAACAGCAGCCGAAGCCGCCGGCCGCACGCCGGCCGGTGACGTGGACGTGGGTGGCCGCAGCGGTCGTCCTGGCCATCGTCGTGACCGGAGTAGTCGTGGTCTGGCGGATCGCGACCCGCCCGGATGGCCCGCAGGGTGTGGTGACACCCGCCGCGACCGCACCAGCACCTGAGGGCAGCTGCCCGGATGCACCGGTCGAGATGAGTGGCACTGTGACCACGGGTCCGGACGCCACCTGGGTACTGATCGGCACGATGGCCGCCCCTGCCGTCGAGGACGCCGGGCCCGCGATGGTGGATGAGGACGGCTACCGGCACTGCTACGCGAGGACCCCGGTCGGGGCACTGGTGGCCGCAGTGAACTTGGCGGCGATGGGCTCGGAACCGTCACTGGCTGGCCGGCTGGCCAGTGACGCGCTGGTTCCCGGCGCGCTGCGGGATCGACTGCTGGCCAGCCCGCAGCCCTCGTCGTCTTCGTCTGGTGGCGGACAACTGCGCGGCTTCCGGATAGTCAGCTATGACGGCAGTACCGCGGTCGTCGAGCTCGGCATGCAGACCACCAATGGCGGCTACGGGTCCGTGATGGTCGAGCTGGTTTGGTACGACGGGGACTGGCGTTACGGTGTGCGTGGAGAAGGGGCCACCCAGGACTTGGCGGTCACTTACTCGTGGCCGCCCTCGCTGGTCGGGTTCATCATCTGGGCTGGGATCTGAGCGATGGAATGTGGCCTGTTCGACTTCCGGTGCAAGTTGACCGAGGGCACTGCCTCGCTTGCTACCAGCGCACTCGACCGGCTGGCGATCGCAGTCACTGAGACGCTGGGCGAGTTGATGGGGACCCTGGCGACTGCGTGGGTCCGGATCAATACACCGTTGCTGATCGGCGGGGGCGGGGGTTCCTCGATGCGTGCGGCCGGCGACCATGCCCCCGGCGCAGATGGTATTGAGACGGTGCTCGGTTGGGTGATGTCGATCGCGTTCGGGATCATGGTGCTCTCGTTGATCGCTGCCGGGGTCCGGGTCGCCGCGGTGCGCCGCAATGCCGCCGAGCATGTCGGTTCCATCGGCATCGTGTTGGTCGCGACGATTGTGGTTTCGGCATCGGTCGGGATCGTATCGGCCGTTGCGCCGACGGGCAGTGTGCAGGGTTCGGCGCCGGTGGCCTACCTGCAGGCATCGCTGTACTGGTACATGCTTGTGGTGGCGGCGATCGGGGTGATCGCGGGCGGGGTCAAGATGGCCTGGCAGCAGCGCAGCGAGCCGGGCATGGACGTGGTGCGGTCCATCCTTACTTTGGCGGTGGTGTCTGGGGCGGGGGTGACCACGGTCAGTCTGCTCACCGCAGCCGCGGATGCGTTCGCGGAGTGGATCCTTGACGGGTCGATGGGGTGCAGTCTGGATGCCGATGGCACCTGCTTCTCCCAAGCCATGGGCGAGCTGTTATTCCAGGCGGCTGAGGGCGCCCCCGCGCCCACTCTTCCCGGCCTGCTCACGGTGATCCTCGGGCTACTGGCGATCCTGGCCGTCATCACTCAGATCGTGTTGATGGTGGTTCGTTCGGCGATGCTGGTCGTGTTGTCTGGGATGTTGCCGATGTCTGCCGCGGCCACCAACACCGCGGTGGGCGGGCAGATGTTCAAGAAGACCATTGGCTGGCTGGTCGGGATGATCCTCTACAAGCCGGCGGCCGCCATTATCTACGCGGCTGCGTTCACGCTCGTCGGCGACAACACCGAAACCCGCGCCGAAGCGTTGATGGCGTTGATTGTGCCGGCGACCGCAGCGGTCGCGTCCGGCGGAGGCCTCGGCGGCACCGCAGCCATGGCAGCCATGGCCCTGCCGACCGGCGCGCTCGCAGCCGCCCAGCGCGGCGGAACAGCAGCCGCGACAAGCGGCGGTCCTGGAGCTGGCGGTCCGACCGGCAATACCGGGGCGCCGGGCGGACGCGGACCGGCCAGTGCTGGAGGCCCACCAGGCCCCGCCGGCCCCTCCGGCTGCACCGGGCCTGGTGCTGGGCCCGCCGCCGGTGGGCACGGCACCTCTGGTGGCTCCGGACCTGCCCGGCAGGCACATGGTCCGTCCGGGTCGACGCCGGCCAGCAGCTCGGCTGGCAACCCGCCAGCGGCATCTGGAAGCAACACGGCTGTGTCCAGTGGTGGCTTCGCGGGTGTGATGAGCGCGTCCGCGTCCGGGGCCGCCGCCTCGGGGGCCGCGGCTGGGATAGGCCCGGCGGGTGCGGTCGCATCAGTGGGCATGCAGGCCGTCGACAGCGCTCGGCGGGGAATCAACGAGTCGGTCGGCAAGGAAGTAGGTGGCCCTGATGGCGCCCAGCAGTGAATTAGTGCGGATCCGAACCTACGGGAATTTCAGGAGGCCCACCACCGCCGGCCTATTCGGGTTGGGATCGTGGGGTACCGGCGTCTTGTTCGCCGGTCTGGTCACGGTGGTGTTGGTGGTCATGGTCTCCGGCCTGCTGTGGGGTGCTGTCGCGTTCGGCCTTGTGGCGGGTGTGCTGGCGACCGTGGCGGTGCGCGACCAGCACGGCTCGAGCCTGCTCGACCGCGTGTCGGCACGGATCGCCTACCATTCGGCGGCCCGCCGCGGCGCCCACCTGTATCGGTCGGGGCCGTTGGGTATGACCCCGTGGGGCACCTGCCAGCTTCCCGGTATCGCGGCGTCGCTGCGGCTGAGCGAGCATACCGACGCCTACGCCCGACCCTTCGCGCTCGTCCACTCGCCGGCGACGGCCACCTTCACGGTGGTCATCTCGTGTGAGCCGGACGGCGCCGCGCTGGTCGATCAACCCCAGATCGACACGTGGGTCGCCGACTGGGGGCACTGGCTGGCCACCCTCGGTGAGGAACCCGGGGTGGAGGCGGTCTCGGTGACGATTGAGACGGCCCCCGATTGTGGGCATCGGCTCGCCCACGAGGTCGCCGGATCGATGGACCCGAACGCACCCTCGTTTGCGCAGGCGATGCTCGCCGAGATCGTCGAGACCTACCCATCCGGGTCGTCGACGATCCAAGCGTGGGTCGCGATCACGGTGACGGCCGTCAGCACGTCTGGGCGGCGCCGCTCCAGTGACGAGGTCGGTCGTGACCTCGCTGCCCGCTTGCCGGGCCTGACCGGCGCGTTGGCATCGACCGGGGCAGGTGCCACGCGGCTGGTCGATGCTGCCGAACTGTGTGAGATCGTCCGGGTCGCCTACGACCCGCAGACCGCGGACCTGATCGCCCGCAGCCACGCCGGCAACGAGGATGTCGAGTTGGACTGGATAGACATCGGGCCCGCCGCTCACCAAGCAGATTGGGACACCTACCGGCACGATTCGGCGTGGTCGGTGACCTGGCAGATGAGCTCACCGCCACGCGGCAATGTCCAATCGTCCGTACTGGCACGGCTACTGGCTCCGCACCCGCAGATCGACCGGAAACGCGTCACCTTGCTGTATCGCCCGATCAACCCTGCGGTGGCGGCCGCGATGGTGGAAGCCGACCTGCGGGCCGCCACGTTCCGGGCCACCTCAACCGAGCGGCCGACCGCCCGCTCGCTGATGGACACGCGGTCAGCAGAGGCGACCGCCGCCGAAGAAGCCGCCGGGGCGGGCCTGTTGAACTTTGGTGCCCTGATCACCGCCACCGTCACCGACCGCGAGCGGCTCCCCGAAGCCCGAGCTGCGATCGATGCCCTCGCCTCCACCGCCCGGCTCCGCATCCGCCCCTGCTACGGGGCCCAGGACAGCAGCTTCGTCGCCGCGCTTCCACTGGGCTTGGTGCTGCCCAAACTCGTCTCCTCACTCGCCGCCCTCAAGGAGAGACTGTGACCCCACACCACAAGACCAAGACGCGGGCTCCGCAGCGGCCCGGCGCGAGGGGCTGGGTCGGCCGCGGTCGCGGCGAAGCAACCCTGCTCGACCCGGCGTCGGAGTTCCGAGGCACCACTGTGCAGGTGTGTGGGCTGTGGCCATGGGTGGCGGGTTCAGGCACCCCAATGATCGGCGTGCCGATCGGACGTCACATCAGCACCGGAGCCACGCTGTGCTGCGACCCGATCTCTTGGTTCCAGCGCGCGAAGTTGATCCGCAACCCCAGCGTCTTCTTCCTCGGCCTGACCTCGCTCGGTAAATCCACCACCGTGCGCCGGATGGCAACTGGGCTGGCCGGCTACGGCGTCCTGCCGATGGTGCTTGGCGACCTGAAACCCGATTACGTCGACATGGTCACCGCGCTTGGCGGGCAGGTGATCCGGCTCGGACGCGGTCGCGGCCACCTCAACGTCCTCGACCCGGGTGAAGCCAAGAATGCAGCCCGTCGGCTCCGCGAAGCCGGCTGCGAGAAACAAGCGCAAGAAATCGAAGCCGACGCCCACGGGCGCCGACTCACCATGGTCACCGCGCTACTGGCGATCCTGCGCAAACAAGCGCCCTCCGATGTCGAGGAATCCATTCTCGACCAGGCGCTCCGCGTCCTGGACCAGCAGACCACCCACACACCCGTGCTCGCCGATCTGCTCACGGTTATCCAGCAAGCACCCGACTCCGTTCGCGAAGTCGCCGTCGACCGGGGTGATTTCAACGAATACCAGCGCATCACCCGCGGGCTGGAAGCGTCCCTGATCAGCCTGTCCCGAGGCGGGCGCCTCGGCGAGGTCTTCGCTCAACCCACCACCAACCCGATGCGGATGGACCGGCCAGTGGTCTACGACGTGTCATCGGTCACCGAAACCGAAGAAGATCTCCGCTCCGCCGTCCTGCTGGCCTGCTGGTCCAACGGATTCGCCACCGTCAACATCGCCCAAGCCCTGAGCGATGCCGGCCTCGAACCCCGACGCCACTACTTCGTCATCATGGACGAACTATGGCAAGCGCTGCGAGCCGGCACCGGCATGGTCGACCGTGTCGACTCCCTCACCCGCCTCAACCGCACCGTCGGCGTGGGCACCGCCATGATCACCCACACCATCAGCGACCTGCGTGCACTGCCCACACCGGAGGACTACCTCAAAGCCAAAGGTTTCGTCGAACGTTCCGGCATGGTCATCTGCGGTGGCCTCCCGCAAGCTGAAATGTCCGACCTGACCCCGATCGTCGGGCTCAGCCAGGCTGAGCAAGACATGCTCGTGTCTTGGCAGGACCCACCCGCCTGGGATTCACGCCGCGGCGAAGAAGCCGAACCGCCGGGCCTCGGCAAGTTCCTGGTCAAGGTCGGTGGACGGCCCGGCATCCCGATCCGGGTCGACCTCACCGTCACCGAACGTCAGATCCACGACACCAACAAGCTGTGGCACCAGCAATCCCGCCTCGGTGGCCAGCCATGACACCGTCCAACAACCGGCGTGCCCAGCCCACTGTGTGGGGCCCGGATACCGTCCTCTTGTACGGGATCGGCGGCCTGGCCGTCGGGATCGGCGCCATTGTGTGGGTCAGCGTCCACCTCGGGTGGCGAATCGCCGGCCTCGGCCAACCCCAAGGCGGAGTCTGGGACATCCTCTTCGGCGTCCTCGACGGAAACATCGCTTGGCCGTGGGCGTCCACAGTCGTCGCAGGCATCGTCGTCCTGCTCGCCGTCCTCACGGTGCTGTCGGCTCGGCAGGTCTTTGGACGCCGTGGCCGGCGCGCCACTCGCGTGGACCAGTCCTCCCGCTACCTCGGCGTCCGCAAAGACATCGCACCCTTATCGAAAGCGACCGCCGCAGCCAAGGCAGCCCGGCTCGGCGTCGACCCCGCCACACCGGGAATACCGATCGGGGTGACCGTCGCCACCGGCGAACCGCTGTTCGGGTCCTGGGAAGACATGCACGTCGACATCTGGGGTCCCCGTACCGGCAAGACCACCAGCCGCGCCATCCCGGCCATCCTGGCAGCACCCGGGTCGGTGTTGGTCACCTCGAACAAGCGCGACGTCGTGGACGCTACCCGCGATATCCGCGCGGGGCGCGGCCCGGTCTGGGTGTTCGACCCACAGCACCTCGCCGGCGAACAACCCGACACCTGGTGGTGGAACCCACTGTCGTACGTGACCGACGAAGTGCAGGCCGCGAAGCTCGCCGAACACTTCGCCAGCGGTTCACGAGCACCAGGCGCCCGAACAGACGCCTTCTTCGACTCCGCCGGTCAGGACTTGCTGGCAGGCCTGCTGTTGGCTGCAGCGGTGGACCGGCGACCGATCACAGACGTCTACCGGTGGCTCACCCGGCCCACCGACGACACGCCCATGAGGCTCGTCGCGAAAGCTGGTTTCGACCTCACCGCTGACCAGCTCGCCGGAGTCATCTACGCACCCGACAAGCAACGCGGCGGCATCTACGGCACCGCTCAACAGATGGCGTCCTGCCTCACCAACCGGAAGATCGCCGCCTGGATCACCCCACAAGGCCACGACGACCCACGCCGTCAGCTGTGTGCGTCCGATTTCGTCCGGGCCGACGGTGGCACCCTGTACAGCCTGTCCAAGGAAGGCGCTTCCACCGCCGGGCCGCTGGTGACCGCGCTCACCGCAGCGGTCGCCGAAGCAGCCGAAGAACTCGCCTCCTGCAGCCCGGGCGGACGCCTGGACACCCCACTGGTCGGCGTCCTCGACGAAGCCGCAAACGTCTGCGGCTGGCGGGAACTGCCATCCCTGTACTCACACTTCGGATCACGCGGCATCGTGCTAATGACGATCCTGCAATCCTGGTCACAAGGCGTCGACGTGTGGGGCGAATCCGGCATGCGAAAACTCTGGTCGGCCAGCAACATCGCCGTGTACGGCGGAGGCGTCAAAGAGCGCGAATTCCTCGACACGCTCGCCACCATGATCGGCGACTACGACAAAACCACCCGCTCGGTCTCCGTCGGCAAGGGCCACCGCAACGTCACCCAACAACTCACCCGCGAACGCATCCTCGACCCAGCCGACCTCGCAGCCCTGCCAGGCGGACGCGCGCTCGTCTTCGCCTCCGGCGCCCGGCCTACCCTGATCGCCACCCAACCCTGGATGACCAGCCCACACGCCCCAGCTGTCCGGGCGTCCATCGCAGCCCACGACCCCAGCCGAGACCACCAGCCACAGGAGACACCATCATGACCGATAGCCCAGCATGGGGCCACGACCCCGCATGGCCCATCGACGACCCCACCGACGAAATTGATGACTCGAAGCATCAAGAGAACACTCAGCCGCCCGAGTCCGCTGGGCGCGCGAACAGCCACACCGGTCCGACACCGCCTCGATTGTTCTTCGCCAACCTCGACGAGTTCGTGCGTGACTTCGTCCGCCTGGTCTTCCGTGGGAATCCGCCGAAGCCGTCATCCGCCTCGAAGCCATGTGGCGATCCTGGGAACAAGCCCGCCTCGACCCCACCACCGGCATCAGCACCTGGCTCCGTGACCACGCCGACTACCACATGATGGTCCTCACCAGCCCCAACGGCCCGTTCGCACAATCACGAGACACCGCCAGCTACGACGAGCCACTCCCCTACCAGGCGCCCCCGGCCGACCTGTTCCCAGATGTTCGGACCCAGGACACGGCCACGTCCTAGGTTCGCCGCCTTGCACAAACCCTTCTATAGCTGGACGGGGCTGTCCCCGCAGCAGTCCGTCCAACGAACTTAAGTTCGTCAGAGCCTCGCACTAGCGTGGCTCCACGGGGAATGAAGCAGTCTTGTCGGAAGGTCCAAACATGGCACCACAAGGTCAGACCATCGGGTATGTTCGCGTGTCCAGCGCGGACCAGAACCTCGCCCGGCAGGTCGATGCCGTCGGCGCCGTCGATCGGCTCTTCCAAGACAAGATCAGCGGCGGCTCCCGTGCAGCGCGAGAAGGGCTAGCGGAGTGTCTCGCATACATCAGGGCGGGGGATGTGCTGCGAATTGCATCAATGGACCGGTTGGCGCGGTCGCTGATCGACCTCCAACAGATCGTCGACGAAATCCTGAGCAAGGGCGCCAGTGTCCACTTCGTCAAGGAGGGACAGACCTATACAGCCGAGTCGAGCGATGCCCTCAGCCGCCTGCTCCTGCAGATGCTAGGTGCGTTCGCAGAATTCGAACGCAATCTGATTCGGGACCGGCAGGCCGAAGGGATACGAATTGCCAAGGCGGCCGGGAAATACCAAGGCCGTGCACGGGCGTTGACGCCATCACAGATTGGGGAGGCTCGGGCGCTCATCGAGCAGTGTGTGCCGAAGACCAAGGTGGCGGCGCAACTTCAGGTAAATCGGTCCACGCTGTATCGGGCGCTCGCTGAGGCCGAAGAGCTACCCAGCTCAGGTCAGAGCCCACCGACCGCTGTAAGCCTCAAGGACCACAGCTCGGTCGAGGTGCAAGGATGATCCGATGAGACCTCGGTATTCAGCGTTGAGGACAGCGGCTAGAGGCCGGCGGCGTCGACGGGACGAACTGCGGAGACAGGCTTTCCAGGATCGGCGAGTTCGCACGTGGTTGAGCCAGTATTGGACAGGACTGGGCGTCTTAGCCCTAATTGGCGCGACGGTGTGTCTCATGTTCCTCCCCTTGACCATGAGTCCACCCGAGCGGCCTAGGGGGACTCCAGCCCTGGCCGTGGACGGTGCATCGACTGTGGAAGTGAGCTTGTCGGGCGGGCTGGGTGAGTCGCCGTGGAGATCATCGACTGTCAAGAGTGATGAGCCCATCCTCTATGCCATTGTCCACGGGAACACATTCGCGGCGGTGAAATGCGACTTCCCTGGAGCGTCAAGAATCATCTCAAGCTCCCAGACGGAGCGATTATGTGGGTCGTCGTTCATCAATAGCGAATGGAGCGCTGGCCAGTATTGGGTGCAGCTCCCCACCTTCTGGGGTCTGAGCAGTGAAACAGCCAGCATTCACTATACGTTCTCGTTTTTCGGCACACCAGATGAAGTCAGCCAAGCGCATCCTGCGCCTTCAACGGTGGAGCACTCGGAGGGGCTCACCACTCTTAGCTGGCAAAACCCGTCGGGAGCCCCAAACTTCCGCTGGCTGCGGCCTTACGAACAAGCCAAAGCAGAGCGTGCAGCGACCCTATTAATATTAGTTGTAGGATTGCTGCTGGGTTTGGTGTTTACCAGTATTCCCGAGGTCGTGATATCGGTTCACCCAACTGCTCAACGTTCACGAGGCGTACTCGCGAGCATTTTTGCAGGTATTGGTTTGGTCGGCGGTGCAACAATCGGCCACTGGGTGATGTACGTAGCCTTCTGCGCCGTGGTGATCGTGTTACTGCGGTCACTCACGAAGACCAAGGATCGTGAGCTTCTCCGCCAAGAATGTCGAAGGGGCTCCCTACACCTAATACGAGGCCGGCCGGGCTGGTTCGCGGCGGGTTCCTTGTCATTGATATTCATATTGCTGATAGGGACTGCCGCGGTGGAATGGCATCGAGTGTTCTTCTGGACTGCAGGATCGCCCGATGCGCCGTTCATTGTAACGGCACCGCTTCTACTCTTCTTGGCACTCATTCCTTCATTTATCCGGCTGCTTCTCGTGTATGCAATCGCACACTCATTGAGTCCTTGGATATCTCTCGGGTGGGCCCTGCTCTTGTCCGCCAGCCTCGGGGCACTTAGAAGCCTCGGTGAAGTGGCACCCTTCACTCTGGCCCCTCTTGCCCTGCCGCCTTTTCCCACAGCACTTCAGTATGTGAGTCCGTTGGCTGTAGGCGTCTCACTTCTGGCAGCGGCTCATGCGTATATGCGACGTTCTCTGTTGTTCGCACTCATCGTGTGGGGCTTAGTTTCGCTCTCTTCAGTACTTGTTCTGACCGCTCTTGATTACCTCATCTGACTGGAGTCGCTAGCCGCCCTGCCCTAATCCACATTCCTGCCGACCTATCACTGGGCGACTGAGTCTTGCAGGGCCTTCGACGAAGAGGGATGCTGACCGACAGATCGGCGGCAGCTCGCTGGGCTCTTGTGGACGGACTCGTAGCGGGCCTCTGGGTTCTGCGCTTCTAGGTGGATCTAGGCAGGGCCGGCCATGGGTTGTGTTCCCGGTCCTGCGTGCTGGAGGCTCGCTGAGCTCTCGATATACAGCGGCGCGAGAGACATTGAACAGCTCGGCGAGCTCAGCCTGAGTATGCTCGCCTGCCTCGTGCAGGGTCAGTAGGTGGCGCCGTTGGGCCGATGAGAGCTTAGGTTGCTTCCCGCGCAACCGGCCTCGCGCCTTCGCCACCGCCATTCCCTCCCGAATCCGCATACGGATCAGATCGGCCTCGAATTCCACGACTAGGCCGAGCACGTTGAACAGAAGCCGCCCGACCGGGTCCGTCGGGTTATGCACGTTGCCCCCAGGCTGAGGGCAACATCCTTGCGCGTGCGCTCGTCGGTGATGTATCTGGCGTCTGGCAGCGATCGTGCGAGACGGTCGAGCTTTGGTGACCACCAGGGTGTCTCCGGCACGGACGGCTGCAAGAGCCTTGTCCAAGTCGGGCCTAGCACGGTGGGTGCCTGTTAGGCCATGGTCGACAAAGATGTCCTCCTGTGCGACGCCGAGGGACTCCAAGGCGTCGACCTAGGCAGTCAAATCCTGCTCGTTGGTCGAGACCCGTGCATAGCCGATCAACATGCCCCCAGTGTTGAAGTTGCCGTCTCTTCAACGAGCACTTCATCGGGCGGGTCTAACGGGCACCCTCGCCAGGCGTGGAATCCTGGCACGTAGCGCGACTCCGAAGTGAACGGTGAGGGATCGTCCTACTTGCCTCCCGAACCGTTACCTTCATGCTAGGGCTTGAGGCGAAGGGACAGGGTCGCCAACATATCGAGCGGTACACGGACACGTCAGCCCGGGGCGGTAAGTTCTCCCGCGTGGACAATTTGGTGGGACGGGTGGTTGTCGTAGTCGCTGCCGCTCTTGCGACCTTGGTCCTTACTTAGGTGGTGGGGCACCCCAGACCCTGAGTCGACACGCTGTGCACGGTCTCCAAGGCCGAACCTTCTGGCTGATGCGGCGGCTCTCCATAGAGACTTGACCCTCACATCGGATCGTATATCATTTGACATCAAACGATAGGAAACGACATGGCATCAGAGAGAACCTGGCTCACACCTGACGAGGCATCCGCGTACCTGAGCATCGGCAGGACGAAGCTCTACGAGCTTGCCCAGCAGGGGAGAATCCCTGCTCACAAGATCGACAAGCAGTGGCGTTTCAATACGTCCGATCTGGACAGCTGGCTGTCGATCTCGAAGACGATCGGCGGTTACTTCCAGACCGTTGAGGCCAATGTCATCGACAATCCCCTGCTGCGCGAACCGCAGAAGGAGGCGTACAAGAAGCTCTACGACTTCTTCAAGGCCGAACCCAAGGAGAAGGTCGCGCTCGTCCAGCTGCCCGTTGGATGCGGCAAATCGGGACTTGTCACGATCGCACCCCTTGGAATCGCCGAGGGACGGGTGCTAGTGATCACCCCGAACCTCACCATCCGGAACGAGCTCAAGAGCAACCTTGACATCACGAACTTGAAATGCTTCTGGCGCCGCACCAACGTACTCAAGAAGGTCGACATGGTTTCCGGCCCTTACGTCACTACTCTCGACACAGGCAACGTTACGGTCACCGACGACAGCCATTTCGTCGTGACCAACGTGCAGCAACTCGCCACCAACACCGAGAAGTGGCTCAACAAGTTCCCCAGTGACTACTTTGATATGATCATCGTCGACGAGGCCCACCACAGCGCCGCTGCCAGCTGGCAGAAGGTTCATGCGCACTTCCCGAACGCCAAGGTCATCAACCTGACGGCAACGCCGTTCCGCAGCGACGCCAAGGAAGTCGGCGGCGAGCGCTTATACCGCTACCCGTTCAGGAGCGCGGTCGCCAAGGGCTACATCAAGCGCCTCACCGCGGTCTACGTCTCTCCCCGAGAGATCGAACTGACCTTCAAGGGAGACACGGAGCGGACCGTCCTCACCCTGGACCAGGTAATGTGCCTGAAAGACAACGATTGGTTTAGCCGTGGCATAGCAATGTCGGACGAGTGTAACAAGTCGATCGTTGACAACAGCCTTGAGAAGCTCGAGTATCTGCGCAACGAGTCGAGCATCAAGCACCAGATCGTGGCCGTGGCTATGTCGATCCCGCACGCCCAAAAGGTGCAGTTGCTCTATGAGGAAAGAGGCTACAGCGCGGACGTGATCCACAGCGGCATGGCTGACGACGAGCAGGCCGACGTCCTGAGACGCCTGCGGAGCAACGAGCTCGACGTCGTCGTCAACGTGATGATGCTCGGGGAAGGATTCGATCACCCCCAGCTGAGCGTCGCCGCGATTTTCCGCCCCTACCGTAGTCTGGCGCCCTACCTGCAGTTCGTCGGACGGATCATGCGGGTTAACGTCCAGAACGCACCCCGCGACCCCGACAACTACGGATTCATCGTCACCCACGCCGGCATGAACCTGGACGCGCTCGTAGACGACTTCAAGCTGTTCGAGAAGGATGATGAGGAGTTCTGGGCTCAAATCAACGGCGGGCTTGACCAGGAACCGCCGCTTCCACGGGGCGTAAGCGGCGGTCGGCGCAGCCTACGCGCCCCTCTGGTGGTGCACGGCGAAATCGCCGACAGTCTCTACGAAGAGGAGTTCATTGACGACGAGGAGGAGCGGCTCGAGGAGCTCCGCGCTCATCTCGAGGCGCTCGGGTTCGACGCCTCGTACGCCGACACGATCATCCAGGCGAAACGGCAGGTCGATGCCGGTCTTACCGCAGCGGTCGACCCCCTCGCGGTTCAGCCGCAGAAAGAGCTTGAGCGCCTGCGGAAACAGCTCGATATCGAGATCCGGGCAAAGGCCAAGATCGTCCTAACCAACGCTGGGCTGAGAGTCCCCGGCCGCGAGATCCCGACGCGCCTGATACCTGACGTCAAGGCCGCCAACAATCTTGTGGCCTCGATCGTCATGCTAAACCGCAACGTCAAGTCCAGGGTGAACCAGGCACCGCGCGACGAGTGGAGCCGCGCTGACTATCAGCAGGCGATCGACTTGTTGCCTGGTATCGCGATCGAGTTGGTCCGACAGCTGATTGCGGCAAAGGAGGCGAAGCGTGCCGAGAGGTAGAGTTCCGTCTCTTATCAGCGCTGGCAACGGCGGAATCGAGATGGGGGAAACGAAGATGCGAAGTCCGTGCGCCCGCTGCAAGAAGGTGCTTCCTGGAGGGAGCCACGTTGCCCTCCTGAAGGTGCGGAATGCTGGTTTCACCAACAAGCGGCGCTTATGCCTGCAATGCGCCCTTGACGTGGTTGAGCAGACGCAGCGTGATCTAGACGCAATCCGAGCGCTTCTCTCCACCTAAACGAGGAGCGGCAATGGCTGCGATCTTGCGGCAACCCACGAGCGCGCCCGACGTATTCCGGGGTCAGTCGCCTGCCTTGAGGAGCGAGGCCCCAAGAGAGTTCCGTTGAATCAATGTGGGTATCTCGCAACGCGCACGCTTCACCGCTTGCTGGCCCTTCGGAATCAAGGGTGCGGGCGGGGTCTGGAGCGCCGTTGCTTGGGGGTCTTCGACCTCCACATCGAGAGTGTCTGGGATACAGGGCGACTCGTGGCGTCGGCATTCCATTGGCCCGGAGAGTTCGACGCTGAGCGCTTGGCCGACGTTGCCACCCGACTCGAGCCGCAGCAGCTAGTCGGCATTGGCGCGCAGGTCGTGACACCTGAAGGCCTCGATCGTGCAAATGGCGGCATCCGGCGGCGTGCGACGACGTATCAAGGCTCCGGATACCTCGTGGGCGGCGCAGAGCCGAACCTACAGCTGAGGGACGTCCTCATCGCCGCCCGCTCAGGTGTTCCTGCACTTATGGTTGAGGCACACCTCCTTGGCTCCGCGGTATCAGCTGCCTTCCCGGCCTACCGATTTCCCAACCTCGACGACGCCTATTGGGTGTGGGGAGTGCTCAACTGAAGCTCAGGTCAGTCGTATCTCCATGGCGCGATGATGGACACCTTATCGAGTCAGCGCCCACGAGTTCGGGGGTCTGGTGCACGGATAGGTGACATCTGATCTGGCTTGCCCACGGGGGTGGGCCTGAAAGGATGGCATCGTGCCAAAGCCGTATCCCAGTGAGTTTCGGGATGACGTTGTGCGTGTTGCGCGCGACCGTGAGCCTGGAGTGACGATCGCCCAGATCGCGAAGGACTTCGGGGTTCATCCGATGACCTTGCAGAAGTGGCTCCGCCGCGCTGACGTGGAGACCGGTACCCGGCCCGGGCAGACCAGCGCTGAGAGCAAGGAGTTGCGTGAGGCCCGCAAGCCGATTCGCCTGCTGGAGCAGGAGAACGAGGTGCTGCGGCGTGCGGCGGCGTATCTGTCGCAGGCCAACCTGCCGGGAAAAGGCTCTACCCGCTCGTGAACCAACTCGCCGCTGACGGGGTTCCCGTCACGGTGACGTGTCGGGTCCTCAAGCTCTCCCGCCAGCCCTACTACCGGTGGCTGAAGAATCCCATCGCCGAAGCCGAGTTGGTGGAGGCGTATCGCGCGAACGTACTGTTCGACACCCACTGTGACGATCCGGGGTTCGGGTACCGGCTTTTGGCCGATAAGGCCCGCCGAGCTGGTGAGCCGATGGCGGACCGGACCGCTTGGCGGATCGCATCGGCCAACGGCTGGTTCAGCGCATTCGGCAAACCCAAGCGTGGCAAGAACGGCAAGAAGCCCGGTCCGCCGGTCCACGACGACTTGTGCGCCGTGGTCGATGAGAACGGCCGAACCCGTCATGTGTTTGTCGCGGATGGCCCGAACGAACTATGGCTCACCGACATCACCGAGCACAAGACCGCAGAGGGCAAGCTGTACCTGTGCGCGATCACCGACGCGTTCTCCAACCGGATCGTCGGCTACTCGATCGACCAACGGATGAAGGCCAGGCTGGCCGTCCAGGCCCTTGCCAACGCCGTCCAGATGCGTGGTGATGTGTCCGGCTGCGTGGTCCGCAGCGACAGGGGCAGCCAGTTTCGCAGCCGGAAGTTCCTGCGTGCTCTGGCCCGTCATGGCATGGTCGGATCCATGGGAAGGGTGGCCGCGGCTGGAGACAACGCGGCCATGGAAAGCTTCTTCGCCCTGCTCCAGAACAACGTCCTCGACCGACGGGTCTGGGCCACCCGTGAGCAACTGCGGCTCGCGATCGTGACATGGATCGAACGCACCTACCACCGCCGACGCAGACAGCCTCGCCTCGGCCGCTTGACCCCAATCGAATACGAGACCATCATGACCACACCAGCCGACCTGGCTGCGTGACTACAACCTGTCACCTAAACGTGCACCAGATCCCAGCGAGACTGGTGACAGCCTCGCAGATGGCCGCCACGTCGAACCCATTTGCCGCAAGCAGCGAACCAGCGCACTTCGGTGCAGCCGACCGCAGAAGCCGGCTGACACTGACATCTGTTGCCGTGACGCCATGTCTAGACCCTCCGACGAGAGTGCCGCATTCGTCCTGAACGGACCCTATCGCGACGCTTTGTCGCATTCGCTTCGGTGTCGCTCTGGGGTAGACCTGATACAACAACTGGCGCGTCATTCGCTTGCTGAACCTCGGACGCACGAAGCGTCCTTATCGTCGGCCGGCTTCTCACTCTCAGAACAAGACGCGGCGCGCGTTGACCGATCCTCGCACTACCTCGACGTCCGACAAGACATCAACCGCTTCTCCAGGGCATCCGCCGTCACGAAAGCACAGTGTCTCGGAGTCAACCCCAACACTCCCGGCGTCCCGATCGGTATAACCGTCGCCACCGGCGAACAGCTCTACGGATCATGGGAGGACATGCACATCGACATCAGGGGCCTCGAACCGGAAAACGACAAGCCGCGCCATCCTCGCAGCACCTGGCTCCGTACTGGTCACCAGCAACAAACGCGACGTCGTCGACGCCACCTGAGATATCCGAGCCGAGCACAGCCCGTATGAGTCTCCGACCCGCAACGCCTCGCCGGTGAGACACCGGACAGCTGATGGTGGAACCCACCGTCCTACGTCACCCACGAAGTCCAAGCCTCAAGACTCGCAGCACACTTCGCCAGTGGATCCCGAGCAGCAGGTGCCCGCACTGATGCCTTCTTCGACCCCGCGGGCGAGGAGATCCTGGCCTGTCACCGGCGTCTACCGCTGACTCACCCGGCCCACCGACGACACCCCATGAGACTCGTCTCCGCTGCCAACTACGACCTACCCGCCAACGTCGTCTTCGCCCCCGACAAACAACGCGGCGGCGTTTACGGCACCGCGCAACAGATGGCGTCCTGCCTCACCAACGGACCAATCGCATCAATGACCTCCGGCGCGAAAGCGCTCGAAGTGCAGGAGAAAATGGTCCCGCCTCGAACACTGGCGGACACCCCACGCCATTGAGGGCCGCAACATCGGCCATCCGAAAGGCTGACGTAAAGCCAGCGTGTTCTGTCGGACCTGTGAACTAGAGTGTGAACCATGGCAGATCGAGAACGCTTCCGACCGTTTACTGGCGATACAGAGAAAAAGATCCGGCTGGGGAACGCACCGCTGGTTCTCGTGCTGTGCCAGGTTCGGTGGCCTGACTTCAACCACTTGCAAGGGGACCTAACCGAGCTCGCGCGCGCTTTCGGCTCAACACTCGACGACTACCCCATCGTTTCAAGTATGGACGAGGTCGCATACACGATCACACCGGAGGGGGTTACGCAGATCCCGGGCGAAAGAATCCACCAATGGCGATCCATCGACGGTACATGGCACATCAGTTTGAGCCGACGATTCGTATCGTTGTACTGCACCTCGTACACGTCGTTCCCCGATTTCCGGGCGCGCCTTGAGTTGGTGCTCGATGCGATCGCTTCACAAATCAAGATCCCTCTCATCGAGCGACTTGGTGTTCGGTACGTTAACCGCATCGCGACCCCCGGTCTGATCGACAACCTCGCGGAGTACGTCCGCCCCGACGTACTTGGCTATGCCGGCCTCTCAGGAGAAACCGGGGATGCCGAGATAGTATCTAGCGCCAACCAGGCACGCTATCTGATCGACGAGGCGACGCTGCAGGTGCGCTCAGGGTTAGTCCCTGCCGATGAGACGGTAGATCCTGCCGTGCCACCATTGCAGCAGCCGTCTTGGGTTCTTGATCTCGATGCATCATCGGACGGGATGGTGCCGTTCGGTGCCGCGTCGATCCTCGACCAAGCAAGTCGGTTGTCAGACATCGCCTACGATTTCTTCAAATATATTTCGACCGACGGCTTTCTCAGGGAGTTCGGTGAGGTTGAATGACAGCGACGTTGTATCCTACTGCTACAGGCCGCAAGCACACCGCGTACCCGTCTTCTAGGCTTGCGTTCAGCTCTTCTGCGCTTGCGTTCAGCCTCTTATTTGCGCCCTCCTCCACGGTGGGAGTGACCCCGCCATTCTCTTCATATACGACCCCTTGCATTCGCGAAACAGCGCAGGGCACTTCGCGAGGCTTGTCTGTTCCCATCGATCACACTAGCTCTGGGCTTCCACCACTCGACCACGCACGAGCTGCCGAGGCTTCCCGCTCTCCAGCCCAACAAATCGCTGAGCTCCGCGCCTCTACAGGTCTGACCACCGACCAGGTCGGTCGTCTCATCGGTGTATCGCGGCGCTCAGTACAGAACTGGATCGGTGGTGGCGCAATGTCGTCAGAGCATGAAGAGCGTGCGTCCAAGATCCTTGCCATCGTTCAGGCACTGCCCGCCTCTACTACTGCTGAGCGGCGGACGGCGCTACTCGACTCAAGCCGCGGTACGAGCCTATTTCACCGGCTCGTCGCAGTGCGCAGTGAGAGCGCGCGACTTCAAGTTCCAGGCGTATCGATAAGGGGACGGATCGAACCATGAGCGCTGAGGCAGTCACAGAGTCAGTGTGTGACGATTGCTCCAATCTGCGCCAAGGTGATGTCATCGGCCTATATCGCCTCTTGATGCCTCGGACAGATGACGAATCAGCGATTATGAACACCCCTAGCGGAATCGCGATACTGAGTCAAACTTGTGATGTGGTGCAGCCAAGCAAGGAACGCTGTCTAGTGGCACCGATCATCACAAAGCCGAGCGATGGAGAAATATCGAGCGCGCGAAAAGGGCAGAAGCCGCTCCACTTGTATCTCGAGTCGAATGCGGCTGAGCCAACGCAATGCGTCGCCGACATGGAGTTTGCTATGTCGATCCCGAAGTCGACACTGGTCGGCTTACCAATCACCGCTAGGTATGTCGAGCAGGCAAGCAGTCGCTCAGCGCGCTCCGTAGCCTGGCGGGTCGGTCGAGCCTTCAGCCGATTTCCGTTCCCCGACGAGGTCTATCCAGCCTTCAGCAGGATTCGAAGGCAAGCCCAGGACAAGGCCGGTTCTTCGGGGAATTTTGGTCTTCTACTCGATCGCGTAGAAGACCTAAGGGTTGCGGCAGACCAGTGGACCAGGGCGGGACGCAAGCTGACGCTATACATCATTGTGGCAGAGGAGTTGTTAATTGCGCCAGAGGATGTAGATCCCACCTGGAAGTGGAGTCCAGAGCGCGTGATCGGCCTCCGATCGAACGAGCCAGCGACGGGACTCTCACTTGATCGAGTAAGTGAGCTCATCCTCGCGAACATAGATGCTGATAGGAGCTCCCTTGCGCACCTTTGGGCCCTCTTCGGCAAAATCGTGGAAGAAAAGCTCTTGTCGCCGGGGTTAAGCAAAGAGGTAGCAACATTCGCCGCAGTGGTGCTCTCAGACACCGAGATGACCTTTAGACAGTATCAAGAGACCGAAAGCCTCGACCTGGAGGTTCTGTCCGGCTCCACTGGCGCCCAGGACTGAGTGCCGTTTTGGTCAGCTCATAACACTCGGTTTAACATGAACTGGCGGCCACGGGCACCTCACGTCGCCCGAGTCGTGCCAGCCGTAATCCCACCCCCCGGTCGATTATGACGCGCACCGCGACACTCAACCGAGCAAACAAGGAGCGCATCCAGCTGAGCGTCGCTTCGCCTCGGTAGGAAAGATCGGGACGCAAGCACTCATTCCCTCGTGCCACGACAGGATTGTGGTCCTTCTCGTAACAGCATGGTTCCGCTGGCAGCCAACTAGCGTCCTCGACCGTGACGTTGCGGGGTTCTGGGGCCGCGCAGGTTGGGTGCGCGTCCGCGTCGGCCGCGACTCTTGGTGCGGCCGGTGGTGGCGTAGATCGCTGAGACGCCTTGGGCGGTGTCGGCGACGCGTCTGGCTTCGGCGGCGCGGGCGTTGCCTGATGCTTCGTAGTGGCGGGCGCGGGCTTCGCGTTGTTCTGCGGAGTCGTAGCCGTCGGCTGCTCGTCGGTCGAAGTCAGTAGCTCTCTCGCGGGCTTCATCGGATCCGTTGACGCCCTCGTCCACGTCAAGGACAGGCCGCTCAATGGCACGGGCTCGGGGTTTGGAAGCCTCGGCTGAACGTCGATGTTGGACGACGGCGGAGTTGTCCCGGTTGCGTGCTTGGGTTCGTTCGCTGACCGCAACCGAACGCTCACGCTCGGCTCGCCGGTGGTGCGTCACGCTCGCATCGATCGCGCGCTGGAGCTCGTCTGCCGTCGTGCGGGTGCCCGGCGTGATGGAGTACCGGGCAGCCAGCTCTCGTCTCATCACGCCGATCGCGGCCGCCGTGTCTTGGCTCGGACTGGCGGCCGACGCGATCGTCCACGAGTGGGCGATATCGCTGGCCGATGCGGTCTGCCACCAGGCCGGGTCGTGCACGAGTGCGAGCCTGGCAAGTGCGGCCTGCTGCTCCGCTCCTGCTCGGGACACCAGGCGGGCCGCGTCCTCGCCGGCGACGCGGAGTTGGTGTTCGTGTTGTCGGGCCGCGGTTTCGCGTTCGCGTGCCTGGAGTTCCGCGGCGCGCGCGACAAGGCCGGCGGCTACTTGCGTGGCGCTACGCAGTGCGTCGTCGATGCCATCGTTGTCACTCATCATGGTTTCTCCCTTGGTCAGCGTCCAAGATCGTGCCCGCGTCGGGCCGGTTGCCGGATGGGGTGTCGTCGTGGGGCCGGCTGTGCGGGCGGCACGACTGGTGGCAGTACGACGCCTTGTGGTGGTCGCGACGCGTACACCGCGGCCGGCAGACGCTGCCCAGCGGCGCCATCCAGTTCACCTTCCGCGGCACGCGCATGCGCCGGCCCGGTTGGTGCCAGCTGGTGGAGCATCGGTTCCAGTTGAGAGGTCATCACGTGATGGATGTGTTCGGCGCGGCGCACGTCACCCACAGCCCGATGCATCTGGCCGATCGCGTGGCCCAGCGCGACGAGCTGCCGCAGCAACATGAGCTGGAGTGCACGATCGCGTGCCTTGCCCGACTTCCCAGCGGCGGCGAGGATCAACGCCGCGCTGACCGACGACGTCGCGCCGCCCGGCTTCGGTGCTGCCGGTGGACGCCGCAGTTCCGCAGATCGGGTGAGCGCGTCCGCAGCCGCAGCCAGCGGCCCCGGCACCTGTTCAGTGGCCACAGACCAGGACGCCAACGCCCCGGCCGCCTGACGCGCCACCCGCGACCACGCGGCATGGTCGTTCAGCGGGATCGCGCGCAGCCGGCCACGCAACTCGTCCAGGTCCCGACTCGCCTGCTGCGCCAGACCCGGTGCCGGCTCGCTGGCTTCGCGTCCCGGTGCGGCAACACGGACGCCACGCCACGCAGCCCGCCACTCTGCTGACGCGTCTAGTCCTACCTGTGGCGTGTCGGGCCAACCTTCCCGCAGCCGCGGCAGCGACAAGTCGTGCGAGAGGTGACCGCCGCTGTACCAGATGGGCCGCTCCCCCAGCCGTGGCCGCAACGCGACCCGGTAACCGACCACCACGTCCTGCGTGCCTTGCGCGAACCGTGGCCGGATCAGCAGGCCGTGACGACGCACCCGGCGCACGAACTCGGCCTCGTCCGACGAGGCGGCAGCGCACGCACGAACGTGCCGAGACAACGTCCACCGCACCGCTTCACGTGGCCGGAAATGCTCGACAATCCGGTCCCGCTCAGGCTTCGGAATCTGCGCCCAGGCGCGCGGCTCACGACCTTGCGCGTGAGCCCGGGCATGCGTGACACGCGCCCTGCGGCGAGCTTCCGCCTCGATCTCGCCCGGCTTGTAACCGCGACACGAGCAGCCATTCATCCCGACCTGCTGCAGCCCATGCTCGACCTCCAACACCCGGCATGCCGCCTGCGCACGTCTCCAGTCCCGGAACACGTCAGCAATCGACCCGTCCTCGTGGACCAGGTTCACCGCCAGATGAATGTGATCGTTACCCTTCGCCGACACACCGTGGCGGATCGCGACCCACCGCAGCGACGGCTGCTCCGGATCATCACTGATGAACCCCATCTGGGCCACGAACTGCTCCGCGATCTGCCCCCACTCGTCATCAGCAAGCAGACCCTCGGCCGCGTCCAACGACAACGAACAGTGCCACACATGACCATCGGTGACATCCGCGTTGAACCCCTTCGTCGGAGCTTCCAGATCCTTACCGATCATCTTCGCGTCCGCGAAACTCAGCTCAGTCTCGGCATGCCAGGCCATCAGCCACGGGCTACCCGCGACCAAGTGCGGGTCGGTGTGCTCATTGCGCTTACCCGGCCCGACCAGGTACTTGACCAGCCGCACCATCTCGCGGCCGCGGCGCACATTAGGGATCACGACAGCGAGAACCGTTCGATCTCCCGATTCACCCGCTGCAACGTCGACCCCAACGCCGTGAACACCGCACCCGTCTGTGGCGGCAAATCCCCGGTTGAGTTCACCGCTCTCGCGATCTGGTTGACGTTGTTCGCCATATTGCCCAGCAACCGGTGGATCGTGAACAACTCAGTCAACAGCTCGCGCTTGTCCGCAGCCGTGATCTCATCCGAACGGTCCAACGCCGCCGCCACCAACAGCCTGGGAATCGACATCCCATGCCTGGACGCCAGCACGACCAGCCGAGCCTCCTCGGCGTCGCTGACCTTCACCTCATGCTTGAACGGACGCCCTCCCGGCACGTTACGTGCCCGACGTCGCGATAGCCGCCGCAAACCACCCGTTTCCAACGCACCCACCTCCGGTCGGACCCTGAAGCCCAGCGCAGCGCCCCACTCGAACGAGTGGGCTCACCGAAGGTGTGTCCGAAGCGGTGCACAGCACCGCCGACTTAGCCCTGCTAAGTCCTAGCTTGCTCTCCGTCGGGTCGCCCCTCTCCCGGTGGTGGGGAAATCCGTGCCAGTATTGACGCTGCAGGGAGCATCGCCTGAAGAAGCAGCCCGCTGGGGCTGCACCGAATGGCTAGTCTTCGAGCGTGACGAAGACCCACAAAGGCTGCTGGATCGCGTTGACCTGGGTTCTGCCTTGAAGTCCGAGTTGGCTTTCCGCTCCGATCTGTTGCCGCGACAAGTAAGCGATCGACGATGATAAACGCGCAGTGATCCTCGCTCGGCGCGAGAAGGGCGAGTCGATCAGGGTGATCGCCCGAGTGCTTGACGTGTCGGTCGGCTGGGTGCACGCGGTGCTCGCCGAGAAGAGTACGAAAGCTGAGGCTCCATGATCGCGTATCCCGTCGGGCAGAAGCCGGACTTCTGGGACCCGGACCCGGCCGACGCCCGGCTCCGCTTCGCACTCGGACGGATCGGCGGATGCTCCGCCGACTCGCCACCGCTCGTGGTGATCGGCATGAACCCGTCGCACGCCCGCGAGACCGACTCGGACAGGACCGTGAACCATGTGATCGACGTGTCGATGCGCGAGCACTCGGGCTGGCTCATGCTGAACCTCTATCCGGAGAGGTCGCCCAAGCCGAAGGCGCTCGCCGCCTACGATGCGGCGCTGTCCGCTGCGAACTGCGAGGCCATCGAGCACGTGCTCGGGCTGGTGGGCGCGACCGAGGTGCTCGGCGCATGGGGGAACATGGGCGGCTCGGCAACCCTGAGGCGAGCGCTGCCCGACGTTCGGTCGCTGTTGGCACGGATCGGCGTTCGGGTGTTCAGACTGGACCCGCTGACGGCGCGCGGCAAGAACCCTCGGCACCCGTACCCGCGGAGCGGCCCGCTGCCCATGCTCGGGCCGAAGGAGTACCTATGATGAGCGCTTGCCATGTGCGACGGACTGCGCGACGGAGCTGGCCTCAACTTTGCGCGCGAGATCTGATCAACGCTCTGGATTCTGACGCGCCGCCGCGTCCACCAAGTGCTGTTCATACTTTCGCCGACAATCAATTAGCTACGTAACGACGCCGTAGCGAGTGCAACGCTGCCGGCACATTCACGGTGACGAAATGCACTGTGAATGATTATCGACAGCAAGGCACGCCAGCGACGGGAGAGCCCACAGCGGCGGCGGCCGCGTTACCGCGGGCAGCTCAGAACGCGGCCCCCAACCATCGCCCGCTGGCTGTTAGGACAATCCGAAGTAGCGAGAGAAGAACTCTCCCAACTTCTCCAAGACGGTCTGCTTCTTCAAGCTGTGGTTGTTCTCCTTAGCGAAGCGCGACACCGGCGGCAGGATCCGGGTAACCGCAGTTCCAGTGGTGGGGATCGCGCCGTCACGGAAGGCCCGGTCAACGAACTCGCGGGTCTCGGCAGGTTTCAAGTTCTCGGCGGCAATGATCGCAGTCAGGTCCTCGGCGCGTCTGGCGTCCACGAACGCCTTCCAGGCCCCGTCTACATCGGCGTCCACGGTGAGCGAGTCAACGAACGCCTCGATGAGGTCCTTCTTGTTACGCAGGCTCGGGCTGGAATCTACCGCCCGACCGATCGTTGCTCGCAGCTCGACGTCCACGACGTCACCTTTATCCTCCAGGTGCTTGCGGACGAGCATCAGGATGTAGTCGACGTTGACCTCGACCTGCTTGATCAGCTCGATCTCGAACACGACGTCATCGTTGATGACCTCTTTGTCGGCCTGCGCCCCGCCCCGGAACTCGGCATGCAGATCAAGGTAAAGACTCTGGTAATCCTGCAACTGGCGCGGGGTCAGGATCTCGTTCCCAGCGAAATCATCGAACGCGGTCAAAATATTGCGTAGCCGCAAGATCGCGCCGAACAAGGCGATGAACGCCTTCTGGTTCTCCTCCCCCACAATCAGTTGCCCCAGAGGATAGGCATCAAGCAACTCCGTGACGCGTTCGGCGTACTCGCCGTAATACACCGGGTACGGCTTGAGCAGAACGATGCCCTTGGCCTCGGGGTTGCCGAACAATGCCAGAGCTTCGTTGGTCTTCTCTTCGAGATTGCGAAAGCTCACGATGTTGCCGTAGGCCTTGACCGAGTTCAAGATCCGGTTCGTCCGCGAATACGCCTGGATCAGACCGTGCTGGCGCAGATTCTTATCCACCCACAACGTGTTCAACGTGGTGGCATCGAATCCGGTGAGGAACATGTTAACCACGATCACCAGGTCGACCTCGCGGTTCTTCAACCGCAACGACAGGTCCTTGTAATAGTTGCCGAACCGCTCGGACGAGGTGTCGAAGCTGGTTCCGAAAAGGTCGTTGTAGTCCTGGATCGCATCCTCCAGGAAATCCCGCGAGCTCTGATCCAGCCCGTGGGTCTCGAACTCCTCCTCACCCAGCACACCGTCCGGCTCGGCATCATTCGCGGCATAGCTATAGATCAATGCCACCTTCAACTGCTGGTCGGCAGGAAGCTCGTCCTGCCGATACGTGAACGCGTTGTAGTACCGCTTCGCCGCCTCAATCGAGGCTGTGGCGAACAACGAATTGAACCCGGCCATCCGCTTGCCGGCCAAGGTGTAGGTGGAATTACGTTTCGTCTTCTGGTCGAAATGCTCCCGCACATAAGCCACGACCTGATTGATCCGCTCCGGCGCCAACAACGCACGCTCGGTATCGATGGCCGACACCTGCTTGTCGACGATCGCATCCGAAGTCTTGACCGTATTGACGTAGTCGATACGAAACCGCAACACATTCTTGTCATTGATCGCATCCACGATCGTGTACGTGTGCAGCCGGTCCCCGAACGCCTGCTCAGTAGTCCGCAACCCCGGGGTGCCGCTGGTCCCGGCGTTGTCGGCGAAGATCGGCGTACCGGTGAACCCGAACAGGTGGTAGTTCTTGAACGCCCTGGTGATCGCGGTGTGCATGTCACCGAACTGGCTGCGATGACACTCATCGAAGATGACCACCACATGCCCACCGAGAATCTCGTGCTTGGCGTTCTGCGAAATGAACCGTGCCAACTTCTGAATAGTGGTGATGATGATCCGGGCGTTCGGGTCTTCCAACTGCCGCTTCAACACCCGAGTCGACGTGTTCGAGTTCGCCGCTCCCTTCTCAAACCGCTCGTACTCCCGCATCGTCTGATAATCCAGATCCTTGCGGTCCACCACGAACAACACCTTGTCGATCTGCGGCAACTGACACGCCAACTGCGCCGCCTTGAAACTCGTCAACGTCTTGCCCGACCCCGTGGTGTGCCAGACATAACCGCCGGCCGCGACCGTCCCCAAACACTTAGCGTTCGTGGACGTCTCAATACGACGCAGAATCTGCTCGGTCGCCGCAATCTGGTACGGACGCATCACCAGAAGCTTGCGGTCAGCATCGAACACGCAATACCGGGTAAGAATGTTCAACAACGTGTGCTTGGCAAAGAACGTACGAGTGAAACTAACTAGATCGGTGATGGGCTTGTTATTCGCATCCGCCCACCAACTGGTGAACTCGAAACTATTCGACGTCGTCCGACGACTTCTTCTACCGCTAGCTTCGCCCAGATGCAGATCACGGATCGTGTTCGAATAGTACTTCGTCAACGTGCCGTTACTGATCACGAATAACTGCACATACTCGAACAGCCCCGAATCGGCCCAGAAACTTTCCCGGGCATACCGGTCGATCTGATTGAACGCCTCCCGCAAATCAACGCCGCGCCGCTTCAACTCCACATGCACCAACGGCAACCCGTTCACCAGGACCGTCACGTCATACCGGTTGGCATGCGCCCCCGACGCCGTCTCGTACTGATTGATCACCTGCAGCCGGTTGTTGTGAATGTGCTGCTTGTCAAGCAGATAAATGTTCTTGAACGACCCGTCATCACGAGTCAGCACCTGCACATGATCGGACTGGATACGCGCTGTCTTCTCCACGATCCCGTCATTCGTACTGGCGATCTGCTGGCTGAAGAACCGCTGCCATTCGGCATCAGTGAACGAGACCTGGTTCAGAGCCTCCAGCTGGACGCGAAGATTCGCCACCAAATCTTTTTCGGAATGCAACGGCAGGTACTCATACGCCTGTTCCTGGAGCAACTCCAGCAGCCGCTGTTCCAGGGCAGCCTCGTTCTCGTAGCCGTTCTGCTTCGCCGGCTCAGGAATGAACTCGGCAACCACCGTGCTCTCGGAGCTCAACGCGATCGGCTCATACACGATCGACTTCCCGAGATCCACGGTCACGGCCTGGCCTCCTCGAACATCAACAACCGATCCCGGTAGTACTCATATTGCTTGCGGCGGGCCACCAATTCTGCAGGTAGACCAAGGGAAAGGTCGTTCACCATCGCATCGAAACCTCGCAAACTCACCGCGACTCGCCTTTGCTCTGCGATTGGAGGCATCGGAATCTGAAACGCCAGGAATGCCTTCGAATCAACGGCTGCCATAGACCCGTCTGTTCGTACGCACGTCGCTCGGATGGTCTCAGACGCCGCACTCAGAGCTTGATAGACGTACTCCGCATCAACATCCTTGCGCGGCACCAACGCCCGGATGTCTTGGTTCACCGTGACGTCGGACTTAACAATTCCGACTGGAAGGAACCGACGGAGAATGTTCGATCTCATAACCACGACCACGGTAGGGCCGGGGATGATCTTCAGTGACGTCTCTTCCAGAGCAAGTTGAGTCACCTTGCCCCTGATCTCTCTTCCCTCGGAGGCACTGACGTCCATCGAGGCGAGCCAAGGGACGGTACCAGAATCCCAATAGCGTCGATTAGCCTTGGAGGGAGTCATTCCCCCACGCCACTGACCCAGATCCGCCAACGACTCCATTGGGGCGTTGAGCCGGCGGATGATCTCGAGTCGGTAGTGAGCGTACTGCTGCCCCCGTGCCTCCAGCTCCGCCTCCAGCTCCGCCTCCAGCTCGGTGAACGTGTCCAATATTCGCACGATCTCCCGCTGCACCTCCAGCGGCGGCACCGGTATTTCGATCTTCGCTAGAGAATTCGCAGACACATCGATCACTTTGGTACCAGTTGCGTACCGCCTCTTCTTGGTGAAGAACTGCGCGGTTTGCAGGTAATAGGCCAGAAACTTTGGATTCTGATGATGCTTGATGACGGTCGCGTGTCCACCTGTGACAATTTGGTCACGCCCGAGCCAGGCTACGGCCTTTCCAACGTCTTCCAGATTCTCGCTGGTGTTAGTGATGATTACATCTCCAGGGTCAACCTTTGCCAACTTGGCGGCCGTCTCGGGGGCCACAAACGAGATCGTTTCCGTGGTCCATGTGCCGTAGTGAGTGTAGATCTGCCCGTAATGGATGGCCCCTACACCAATGTCCACGAAGTCTGACTTCGGCATGCCGCTGCCGCGTACGAGAGTTCCGATCTCGCCCAGCGTTCTGAACTCGACCCCGTCCGGGCACCGTTCCGCGACTAGCTCATCAATACGGCTCATTGGAAGAAGTCCTCGTCTACTTCGACGACATCGAAGGTCTGCTTGACCTGCACGCCGACACCGAATCGGATCATCAGGTCAGTCAGTCGGTCACCGTCGATGAGGATCAGCCGCGTGGACGTGTTGTGTTCGGCGTATTCGATGGCGCCGCTACTAAACTTACTGGTGGTGATGAACACCCCTCGGTCGGCCTTCCCGATCAGTGCTCCGACGAAGCCTTGAAGCTCGGGCCGGCCAACGGAGTTCCCTACCGCGTACCGTTTGGCCTGAACGTACACCTTGTTCAGTCCCAGCACGTCTTGATCGATAATCCCGTCAATCCCGCCATCGTTGACTAACTGGGTTGCCGCTGCAACACCCCCAGTGCCGCCATACCCCATCGTCACCAGCAAATCGACCACAGCCTGCTCGAAGAACGCCGGCTCCTTATCTAGCAGACGATCGAGCAGGTCCTTGGCGACAGTCTCGTGAAGGCGCGCGACGCCCTGTTCGATCTGCTCGGTGGGGTCAAGCGTGCTCGTCTGATCGATCACTGGCTCAATCGGATTGGGTCGCGCGGTGGGAACATATGGGCGGATCGCCGAGTTGGGATCTTCTCCGAGCGCGTCGAGTTGTTTCTCCGTGATGCCGCCAGGAAACTTCGCGAGCACTTGCCGACCAGCCTCGGTGAGCTGATAGTTCCCGCGCGAGGGTCTCGACAGTGCCCCCACCCGAACAAGCTGCGACAACGCCCAACCGATTCGGTTGACGTACCTGTGCTGACCCGAATTGAGGGTTGCGGACCGCTGCTCGTCCGTCAAGCCGACGACATCCGCGACGAGCCCGCTCATCTCCCGCAGACTCCGCACACTGCCGTCCTCCAAAGCTTCCAGGCACGGAACCATGAAGCCCTCCCACGTCGGCACCTCGGCCATCAGTTCGCTCCCTCCAGGTCAGCGACGATCACATCAATTTGGGTGCGCAACTCCTGCTGTCGGGCCACGATCCGGGCGATTTCGGCGTTGAGTGCGGTGATATCGATCACTTCGCGGGTGTCTTCCGCCTCCACATAGGACGAGACCGCGATGTTGTACCGATTCTCGGCAATGTCACTGTTGTCGACGAGCTTCACGAGGTGGTCGGCGTCCTCGCGCTTGATATAGGCGTCAAGGATGGTCTGCTGATTCGCCTTGCTGAGCTTGTTCTTGTTGCCCTGACGAACGAACTCGGCCGACGCATCGATGAACAGGACCTTGTTATCACGCTTCGATTTCTTCAACACGATGATGCAAGTCGCAATCGTGGTGCCGAAGAACAGATCAGGCGGCAACTGGATGACGGCGTCGATGTAGTTATTGTCGATCAGGTACTTGCGGATCTTCTGCTCGGCACCGCCGCGGTAGAGCACACCGGGAAATTCAACGATCGCCGCTGTTCCGTTCACGGCAAGCCAACTGAGCATGTGCATCGTGAACGCCAGATCGGCCTTGCTTTTCGGTGCCAGCACTCCGGCGGGTGCGAACCGCGGGTCGTTGATCAGCAGCGGGTTGGCGTCTCCCTCCCATTTGATCGAGTACGGCGGGTTCGACACGATTGCCTCGAACGGTTCGTCGTCCCAATGCGCCGGATCGGTCAGCGTATCGCCGTGAGCGATATCGAACTGCTCGTAGTTGATGTCGTGCAAGAACATGTTGATCCGACACAGATTGTAGGTAGTCAGGTTGACCTCTTGCCCGAAGAACCCCTGCCGCACGTTCTCTTTGCCGAGTACCTTCGCGAACTTCAACAACAGCGAGCCCGACCCACACGCCGGATCGTAGACCTTGTTCACCTCGGTCTTACCGATAACAGTGATCCTCGCCAGCAGCTCGGACACCTCTTGAGGTGTATAGAATTCCCCACCCGACTTACCCGCGCTCGACGCGTACATCGCCATCAGATACTCATAGGCATCCCCGAACGCATCAATCGTTTGATCGGAGTACGTACCCAGATTCAGATCACCCACAGCGTCCAACAATTTGACTAGCCGCTCATTGCGCTTGGCGACCGTGGCACCGAGCTTGCTGCTATTGACGTCGATGTCGTCGAACAGGCCCTTGAAATTGTCCTCACTCGCTGCACCCACTGCGGACGCTTCGATGTTGTGGAACACGGTGCTCAGCGTCTCGTTGAGATTCGGGTCGTGCCGGGCTTGGGAACGCACATTGTCGAACAGGTCGGACGGGAAGATGAAGAACCCCTTCTCGTTCACCGTCTCGGCCATGCCGTACTTGGCCTCGTCCGCGCTCAGCTTGGCGTAGTCGAAATCGGGATTGCCTGCGAGCCGCTCCTGTTCGTTGAGGTAAGCGATGAGGTTCTCTGAGATGAACCTGTAGAACAGCATGCCCAGCACGTAGGCCTTGAAGTCCCACCCATCCACACTTCCGCGCAAATCGTTGGCTATCCGCCAGATCGTCTTGTGAAGCTCGGCACGCTCAGCTTCCTTGGTTGTCGGAACCATCTAGCTCTATCTCCTTGCACACCACCGCGGGTCTATCACCCCCAGTGGGCGACAAAACCAACCTAGCAGCGGGCTCTGACGCTACTTGCCGAAAGGCTCGCTAAAGGCGCCGACTCCGGTTTGGCTTCCTGTCGTGCACGTTGCTGCAGACACCTGGTGCAAGGAAGGGGCATCATGATGAGTCTCATTGCGAAGGCGCAAGCGTTGCAGCATAAGCGGATGGAGGCGCTGCGCCGCTATGTCGAGGACATCGACGAGATTGATCGCCGGCGTCACGAACTGGATCTAGCGTCCAGTCGCGCGTGGTTGAAAGTGACCCGTGCTGGCTGGGCCAGGACCGATCTCGCACGTCTGGGTTTGAGTGCTCCGAAGAAGCCGCGGGCGAGGCGTTCCGCATCGTCCAAGCGTGCGGATCCGGTGGAGACTGATTCGCCTGATGGCGAGGTCGTCTCCGATGGGTAGCCTGGTTGAGGTTTTGGAGCACGCGCAGCGTTTTCACCGGCAGCGTGTCTATAAGTCGTGGGTGCGCGATTATCTTCGCGCCCGCTATCTGGCTGGCGCGATCCCGAAGGCCGGGATCGGCTATGCACCGCCGGGGTGGACGGCCACGACCGATCATTTGTTGTCGCTTGGCCATCACCCGGACGACCTGGTCCGTGCGGGGGTCGCGGTCGAAGGGGACCACGGGTTGCGGGATGTGATGCGAGATCGGTTGGTCCTCCCAGTTCACGATCACACTGGCCGGCTGGTCGGCTTCCTTGGCCGGGCCCATCCGGACGACACCCGTTCCCCGAAGTATCTGAATACCCCCGCGACGGAGCTGTACCAGAAGCGATCGACTTTGTATGGGCTGGGCGAGCGATTCGACGACTTGGCCGCTGGCGCGAGACCGCTGATTGTCGAGGGTCCGATGGACAAGCTGGCGGTCGACAAGATGTCCGCCAAGTATGGCCGCAATATCGTCGCGCTGGCATCCTGCGGTACTGCGCTGACCAGCGAGCACATCGCGCGCATCCGCGCTGTCACCGCTACCCCTGTGTGGTTCTGCTTCGACGCGGACGCCGCCGGCCAGCGCGCGCTGCTACATGCCTGGACACTCACCGCCGACCAGGGACGCGCGGATCAACGTGTCGTCCGGCTGCCTGCCGGACATGATCCGGCAAGCGTTCACCCGCGCACTCTGGATCACGCGGTCGCGCACTCGGGGCCGATGAGTGTGGCCGTCGCGGAGGCGCAGCTGAGTCTTTGGGGTCGTCCCGATAATAGGGTGCGGGCCGAGTTGATGGTCGAGGCTTTGGCGGAACGGGACGCGGCACGGGTCGGGGCCGGGGAGTCAGCGCAGTGGATCACCACGGTTGCCCGGCTGACCGATCTGCCTGTGTCCAGCGTCCAGGCGACGCTGATCGATCAGGTGGCGCCGGCGCCTACCAGCGCTCACCTCGCTGCTGTGCGAGCTGCGAGTTTTCCTCGCTCGATGACCCCACCCTCAAGTCTGCCGGGTCGAAGTCGACGAGCCACGGCCGCTCGGGTCGTTCGTTTGCCATCTCAAAGCCAGCTGGCCTTGTGAAGACATCCGCGCACCAGACGCGGCAGCTGGTGTCGGTGTTATCGCGGCGGGTTGTGGGAAGGCGGCCAGCAGTGGGTCCTGGACTGGAGCGTCGCGCTTGACCTCGAGGCAGCCCAGTTCGGCTTCGTGGTAGCCCTGCCAGGCAATGGCTTGCTGCGCGGCCTCGGCGTGTTTGTAGGCCTCCTGCAGGTGCCCGGTGAGGCCGTGGAAGTGCGGGCCGGCGGTTTCGATTTGCTTCAGTGGGTCACGGTCGTGGCCGTCGATGTCTCGGTCGTAGACGTGGATGAGCTCCTCGTTGAGTGAGTTGCCCAGCCCGACTGGTATGTGGTCGGTGACCTCTTGGAGATGGTGCAGCAGCATCTTGATGTTGCCCAGCACGTCGTAGGCGACCGGTGCCGTAATGACGTGCGCGTTGGCGCTGCGGGCCAGGTCTTGTGCGGCGTCGCAGGCGTTGCTAGCGGCGGCTCGCTGGCGTTCGCCGTCGTTGTGCAGGTTGTCGATGATTGTCATGTTTATCCTTGTCGCGTCTGCATTGTTGTTCAGCGTTCGACACCGTGTAGTCGTCCGGTCGGTTGAGTCGGACGCCGCGCAGGACGCTTGCCGGCCGCAGGCTGCGCCCTGCTTGATACACCGGTAGGAAATGCGGCGTGCCAGGCCAGTTGCGATGCCTGATCGGCTCTCTCAGGTGCTTGCCGGTCCTGGGTGATCTGGGCATTGACTTCAACGTGTAGCTGCTCGTTGATGTCGAGAGCCGGCTCGGGTTGGGTCGCGTCCAGGATTTGGTGCGCGGCGCGGATGACGCTGCTGCCGGTTTGAGTGACGATCTCCTCAATGGTGGTGCTTGGCGTGAGCGCTTGGTCGGCCCAGCCGGCGACGTAGGCGAAGGTGTACTGGGAGCTGTCGAGGCCGTAGGCATGGCTCAGCAGGAACGCCACCGATTCCGCTTCTACCTCGGCCACGCCCCGGCACGACACCTCGGCGCGCAGCGTCTGGTTTGCGGGTGGGGCGTGGAGCAGCAGGTGCCCAGTTTCGTGGCAAAGCGACTTCAGGGCAGCTGCGTCGTCGATGTCGGGACGGATCGTGATGGTCTTGTCGTCGTACCTGATGACGCCGTTGGCGGTGCCGCAGTCGCCGCGGTGCACGGTGTAGCCGTGGGACTCAATGAAGGTGGTCAGTTTGTCCCACACGCCCTCGGGTGCCTGGCCAAGCAGCAGTTGCGGGCGGGGGCGCTCGGCAAGGGCTGGGCCGCTGGTTTGCCGGACGTCGAAAACGCTGGTCGGTTTCACGCCGACGATGCTGGTCCGCTTCGCCGGATTTCCGTTGGCGTCCAGGATCGGCCTGCCCTCGCGGTCGGTGGCCTCGGTTCGAACCAGGATCGGGGCGAGGATGCGGATGCCCTTTTCGCCCTTGTTGACTTGGCGTCCGAAGGCGGTCTGCCATGCCTTGTAACCGGCCACCGCGGTCGCCTCGGGATCTTGGAGGTAGATAAGCAGGGTATTGCGGAAGCTGTAGGCGTGGAACCGTGAAGCGACCTGGAGCCAGGCTTGCCATTGGTCTGCGTTGACGAGTGCGTTCACGCCGTCGGACAGCTGCTGGTGCATGGTGTCGAGCTCGGCTCGGCGTTGTTCGGCGAAGCGTTCGCGGTCGGCCGCGGTGAGCCTGCTTGGGCGGGTGGCCATCAGTCTGATTCTGCGGTGAGGATCTGCCCGGGCTCGATGGAGAGCATCTCAACGACCCCCATCAGGTCTGCTGCCACGTCGTTCTGACCGCCGGCGCTGTACTCGCCGACCCGCAGTAGCAACTCTTCGATCAGGATCGGCAGATCGGTGAGAGGATCAGCCGCCTCGCTAAGACCGTAAATGCCGGCGGCTTGTGAGGCACCGATCGCTTCGGTGTGGGCGGCTTCTTCTTCGGCCGCGACGAGTATCGCGACCTGCATCGGCACCGCCTTGACGACGATGGTTCGCTCCCATTGCGTGAGGAACTGCTCGACGTCTGGGTCGGCGTCGGTGAGGATCGCGAGGACGTCGCAGACCAGGTCGAGGTCTGCCTGATCAGTGGCCCGGTTGAGCCGTGCGAGGAGGGCTTCGACGCGGATCAGTGGTTCACCGGCGGAGTTGGTCAAGGCTGGAGCCAGCGGGGGCCTAGTCGAGGGCTGTGGTGAGTTGTCCATGACCGAGATGTGCGACCCGGGGTGCGCACACTCTCAGCGACAGGGGTCTGATTCGGATGGAGGTTGGGGTGTGGTGAAGGATCGCGACGTGACGACCGTGTGGCTGGTGGCGCCGTTACCGGATACCGATTGGGGGTCTGATCTACGTCCGACGGCGAGGCTGTTCGAGTCCGAGGCGCAGGCTCGAGCGATCCTGGCCAACTGTCCGTCCCAGTTCCACTTGTGGCGGGCGACCCTGACGACGATGCGGCACATCGCCGACTATGTGCTGGTCGATTGACTGCAGGGTCATGCGGCCGTGATGGTGTCGAGCCAGGTTCGCGGGATGGCCTCCCCCAGCCGGGTGATATTCGCCAGCGCGGACGATTCGTGGCCGCCTCGTCGTGTGCCGATGACCAGGTTCATCCACGCGGACGCCTGGTCGGGGGTCAGGCCCAGGGCTTCGAGCTGGAAGTCGGCTCTGGCCAGCGTGTGGCGGCGCGAGTTCTGCACCGACAAGGAGATCTCGACGCAGCGGCACAGCACAGGCCAGGCAAGGCCGGGATCGACGCCGACCGATGCGAGGTGCCCGACGAGCATGTCCATGGTCGGGGCGTCAGCGAGGTCGTCCATACCGAGCACGGTGCCGCGTAGCTGCTGGTCGAGTGCAGGTGCGTGTGCTTCGAGCCGGCGATCATCGTCCACCGTGGTGAACGCCTGGACCTTGCCCGCCTCACCAAGATCGACCACACCACGGTCGATCTCGTCCTGGCTGGCTGCCCGCCGCGCCACGATAGTCGCCAGCAGACCCCACGGATTCCGGGCCTGTACAAGGTCATCAGCGCACTCCTGCACCACAATCCACGCCAGCACGATAATGTCAGCGATCGCTTGGCGCCTCGACATACCTACCCGACGGGACACCAACAGGCGGGTGCGGCTATTCGCCCAATCAATGATGAGTTCGGCGACCGCGTTCGCCTGGGCGCATGACCAGTTGGACGCTATCGCGGCGGCCAGCTGGCGTCTCAGCCCGTCACCGTCCTGCACAATCTCTGTGACAGCTTGCGCCTGCGGTGGCCGTTCGATGACGCCGGAGGTGGCCATCGAGACCGGACGGGCCAACCTCAGGAACTTCGGGGTGAAGGCCAACCGGGCCTCCGCGGCGCGTTGCCCACGCCTGCGGGGTTCACGGCCGACCAGTCGTCGGTGTTCCAGCTCCCTCAGTACCCGGTCGGCCGATCGCCGCGACATCAACGACCGGTCCGCGATCGTTGATCTCGGGGCCAAGCAGACGCCGCGCGCATCGCTCAGCAACGCCATCGAGGCGAGGAATATTCGCTCGGGAGCGACCCGGGTCGGTGCCCGCCATGCCCAGGCCGGGCCCACTCGGTCCGGATCGAACCGTAAGCCTTTCGCTCGCCCCACCAATTTATCAGGAGGCAATTGTGACGCGGTCAGGATTGCCGCCTGACCATGATGCGGATCGAGCAGGCCGGTCAGCCGATACGTCGACGCACCGTTAAAGCGGCCATCGGCCGATCGGGCCTTCGCGATCGTGATCCAACCACCGTCGGCCAGCGCGTCGAGGTGGTCCCCTACCGAGCGTACCGAAACCCCCGCGCTCGTCGCGATCCCGGTCTTCGTCAGCGTCGCCGAACCCGAGACGTCGGCCTTGAAGGCCAAGGTGCCCAGAACCGTGCGCTGCGCCATCGTCGCGACCTCAGCCAGCCACAGCCGGGTGACCAGGAAGTCGTTCATTCCGGGCCTCCTTCGCCTTCACCGACCGGCACGGTCCCAGGGAACCGCTCGATCCACCACGACAGCGGCTTCCCCGCGTCGGGTGAGCGGGCCGACCGTGCCTCCGCACGCTTACGTAGCGCCAGCGGCACCACCACCGCGCCGGCAGGTTCGGCAGGAGCCTCGGCTTTGACCGTGCGTCGAGGGCTGCGGCGTGGCGGATTGATCGGGATCGTTCTAATCCGGTACGCGACCAAACCCGGCAGGTTGTCGACCTGCCGGGGCAGCGCGTTACCGGCCAACGTTGCGTACAGCTTCTCCGGCTCCCAACCGGCATCCAGCCGCTCCCGCAGGGCATTCGCGATCACCGGGACCGCGGACGCCTCCAGATTGCGCATCGCCGGCGGCAGGCACGAGACCACCACATCCCAGTCGACGCTATCGACGTCCGGCACTGGCGGCATCCGGCGGGTCGGGTGCGGCCGGTTTGATCGGGCGCGGGGGTTTGGTTTGGTTTGGTTGGGAAACGTTAGTTTCCCAACCATTGGAACCATCGTTAGATGGTTGTGCAGACCGTACCGCCGCCACACTCGGCCGAGGCCGCCGTAAGGTCTGCACACAGCGACTAGGGGTTTTACCGGAATCGTCTTGATCAGCCACGCTCTCGTCGTATTTGGCCTTGTCGTTGTGGGCGGCAGCATGGTCTGCACACAATGACAAGGGCTTTTGCTCGTTCTTGATGCAGGTACTCGCGACAGTGACCTGATCCGTGCAAGCCAGTCGCTGTCCGTCGGCGAGCGCGGTGCTCTCGTCGGTCGGCTGGTCGTAGACGATCACAACCGTGCGCAGCCGGTTCCGCTTGCGGACCGTCAGACGCCACCGGAAACCGCGAGCCTCAAGATCACCAAGCGCCTCCCGAACAGACTTCTCGCCAGCGCCCCGCCCGACCAAATTGCGGTAACCCATCGGAGCACCCGCAGGCATCGTCAACATCACCAACAACAAGCCGATCGCGTCATACGACAAGCCCTTGTCGCGAATCACATCATTCGACAACGCCGTCGAGCCACGACGGACGACAAAATACTCGCTGGTCATCGGGCCCCTCCCCTGATCACGGTTGAGTCAGCCACCGGCTCGTACAGAAGTGAGACCGGTACCCCAAAGGCCTCGGCCAAAATCGCCAGCTCGTCGGCGGTGAAGGGAGTCTGTCCCGATAGCCGGCACGAGATAGAACCTTGAGTAACGCCGAGCAGACCGGCCAGATCTTGCTGCCGCCAGCCCTGCCTGGCGGCCTCGGCCCTCACGTTCTTCCCGATCCAGATACGACATCGTTGCGTAGTAGCCATGCTAAGAGAGTATTGGCAGAGCCAATGATTCAGCAAGCGTTGCACGTGAATTGACTAAGAAAATATTTGTACGGCTGGTACTTCCATGGCATGCCCACTACAATTTTAGCCATGAGCACGGACATGAGCGAGATCGCGACTGAGACACTGGCTGAGCGGGTAGGTGCCGAGGTGCGGGCAGTTTGCGCGCGGTTTCGAGTGACGCAGGCCGATCTCGCGGAGGTTCTGCACCTGTCCCAAGGATCGGTGTCGCAACGACTCCGGGGAGCGCAGCCGATGCAACTCCACGAGATCGAGACGCTCGCCGAGTGGTTCTCTACCGACCCGGCCGTCCTGATGGGGTATGCAACAGAGCCCCGTCCGAGAAAACCGGAGCGGGGCTCTGATTGGTACACCGCCAGGGACTCGAACCCTGAACCCGCTGATTAAGAGTCAGCTGCTCTGCCAGTTGAGCTAGCGGTGCGCGCGAGAGATAACTTTAGCGCAACTCCTTAATGATGCGAAATCGAATCGTCCCTCATAGGTAGAGGCCAGTTTCGCTGTCTTGGACACGCTCGGCGGCGACCGCGTGAACATCGCGTTCACGCAACAACAGGTAGCTCTTGCCGCGCAGTTCGACCTCTGCGCGCTCGGCAGGATCGAAGAGCACCCGGTCGCCAAGCTTCACGGTGCGCACGCTGGAGCCGATGGCCAGCACCTTCGCCCAGGAAAGCCGACGCCCCATCTGCACAGTGGCGGGGATCAAAATCCCGCCAGTACTACGCCGCTCCCCCGACTCATCGTCGGTATCCACCAGGATGCGGTCGTGCAGCATCCGGATCGGGAGCACCGAAGTATTGGACTCGTCTGCCCTAGCCTTTGGTGCCACGCCAGCAGCCTCGTCCTCGTCGGGTTCCAGCTCGCCGGGAGCTTGGTCCTCTCCGCTCACCTGGCAATCTTCCGCACAAGCGCCGAGACACCCGACAAGGCTCCTGCTGCGGCTGCGACAGCCCCAGCGATCAGACCGATCGTGCCGATGTTGTCCCAACGAACGCCCGCGTCGTCGGCGAAGAACCGCCGCGACTCGTCGACCTTGTCGTAAATAGCCTGCTTGGCATCTTGAACCGTCTGATTGACGGCCTCCTCGGCGTGGTTCTTGATCGCCGTCGGGTGAACCTCCGATATCAGCCCCTCAATGCCGACAGTCATTGCATGCCGAGAAGCGGCGATTTCAGCCCGGATCTGCTCCGGGGTTTGTTCCCTCGAGGCCACGATGCCCTCCCGATTGTGTGATCGATCACTGCCGAACTCAGCCTATTCCCTTCAGATGGGTCCTCGCATGATCTGACAGATGCGGCGACTCCGACCGATTATCACTAAGGTGTTGGCCATGAGCCAACTGGTCGCTGGACAGGCTGCTCCCGCCTTCACTCTGCCTGATGCGGACGGGAAACTGGTATCGCTGTCGGATTTCGCCGCCCGCAAGGTCGTTGTCTACTTCTACCCCGCCGCGATGACGCCCGGTTGCACCACTCAAGCCGTCGATTTCTCCGATGCTCGTGATGACTTCCTCGAAGCTGGCATCGACGTGATCGGGATTTCACCGGATGCACCCGAAAAGCTGGCGATGTTCCGTCAACGCAAGGAGTTGAAGATCACGCTGCTTTCGGACCAGACTCACGAGGTTCTGCAGGCGTACGACGCTTGGGGAACCCGAATGCTGTACGGAAAACCGATTGAAGGCGTACTACGCTCAACTTTCTTGATCGACGTGGACGACCATGGCGCGGGGACGATCAAACTCGCCCAGTACAATGTTCGAGCGACCGGTCACGTCAATCGGTTGCGGCGCGACCTGGGGCTGCTTCATCTGTAGACTAGGCCCGCCTCCCCATTCAGGGGATGCGCCGGAGTGGTGGAATTGGCAGACACGCAGGATTTAGGTTCCTGTGCCGCAAGGCGTGAGGGTTCGAGTCCCTTCTCCGGTACCGATGAACAGCGCGATTTCGCAGACTGCGCCGCGAGATTGTGTTCGAATCTGGCTGAGCCTGTGTGCTGAGCAATGGACCGCCAACATCAAACCGCCGATATCAAACCGCGCAGCGTTTCGCAGGTTTTTCGTCCCCAAAGCGACACAAAGCCACAGCAGTCAACACGTCTTTGAGGCACACTCACGTCCATGCCATAAGGAACGCTGAGAACCTTCTCTAATCCTTGCGACCAGCAGAATCACCGTGTTAAGTTGCCATTTGAGCCCATCAGCTCACCCCGGATCGTTACTCCTGAGAAGCAGGCCCGAACCGTATCAACGTTGCGTGCGTCTCTGGCCGATTGACCCTCAGGCCCGGGCGTGGTCCTACGGCATTTTGGGGAAATGACTATGGAGTCAACAGTCGGGCAATCGTCCGCAGAACAAATCGTTGCCAATTCTGGCGGCGCCGGAAACATTCAGAGTCTCACGCATTGCGCAACCCGTCTTCGGTTCCAGCTCAACGACGCCTCGCTGGTAGATCAGGCGGCGCTGGAGAAGGTGCCCGGTGTCATGGGTGTCGTCCCGCAAAGCGGCGACCGCCTACAAGTAGTCATCGGCGGTGCGGTGCAGTCGATGTTCGCCGACATCATGGCGCTGCCATCGATGGGCTCGTTGGGCGCCAAGAAGAGCTCGGACGCCGACGTCAAGGCGGCAGCCCGGGCCGGTGGTCCGCGCGGTAAGGTCGCCTGGCTAGACAACTTCTTCGAATATCTCTCCGATTCATTCCGACCGCTGCTCGGCGTCTTGCTGGGCGCATCCCTGATCATCGCTTTCGCTGCGGTCCTCGACGCCCTGGGCGTCGTCGACTTCCGAGCCGCAGACAAGCCGGCGACGTGGATCTTCGTTGACGCGATGTGGCGCAGCGTTTTCTACTTCCTGCCGATCATGGTCGCCTACAACGCCTCGAAGAAGCTGGACGTGGATCCGTGGGTGGGCGCTGCGATCATGGGCGCGCTGATGACACCCGAATTCGTGAGCCTGAATGATCCGGAGCGTTTCCCAACTACGGTCTGCACCGTCAATGAAACGCTGGGCACCCAGTCGTGTGTCGCCGATATCTTCGGCCTACCGATGCAGCTGAATGACTACTCCGGTCAGGTTTTCGTCCCGTTGATTATGGTCGCGGTACTCGGCCTGATCTACAAGGGGCTGAAGAAGATCTTCCCCGAGAACATTCAGATGGTTTTCGTGCCATTCTTCTCGATGGCCATCATGATTCCGTTGACCGCTTTCCTTATCGGCCCGCTTGGCATCTGGATCGGTGGCGGTCTGGGTAATGGCCTCGCGTGGTTGAACGGCAACGCACCATTCGTCTTCGCGCTATTGATCCCGATGCTCTATCCGTTCTTGGTGCCGTTGGGCCTGCACTGGCCGCTAAACGCATTGATGCTGATGAACCTGAACACCCTCGGCTACGACTTCATTCAGGGCCCAATGGGCGCATGGAACTTCGCTTGCTTCGGCGCTACCGCCGGTGTGCTCTTCTTGTCGATGCGCGATCGGGACGTCACTATGCGTCAGACCGCCAGCGGCGCACTCGTTGCCGGCTTGTTCGGTGGTATCTCCGAACCGTCGCTGTACGGCATTCATCTGCGCTTCAAGCGCATCTACCCGCGGATGCTGGTGGGCTGCTTCTCCGGAGGCCTGGTCATCGCCATTCTCGGCACCCCATTCGGCGGTGTGAAGGCTTCGACCTTCGCATTCACCTCGCTGTTGACGATCCCGATCTTCAGCCCGATGTGGGTCTACATCATCGCCATCGCTGTTGCCTTCTTCGTCTCGATGATCCTCATCATCATCTTCGACTACCGCACTCCCGAGCAGAAGGCTGAAGACAAAGCCGCCCGCGAACAGGCTGCCGAAGAACACGCCGCCGAATCCGCACTTCCGGCCGTCGCTGCCGCTACCGCTACCGCCGCAGCTGCCGCCGAAGGGGCCGCACCAACCGAGCCGGCAGAGGAGACTACAGAGATCGTCTCCCCGGTCACTGGTGAGGTCGTCGCACTCGAGAACGTCAACGACGCTGTTTTCGCCTCCAAGGTCTTGGGTGAAGGGGTCGGGGTCATTCCCGCCGATGGACGCGTAGTCGCCCCGATCTCCGGCACGATGATGACAGTTGCCAAGACCGGACACGCCTTCGGCATCAAGAGTGACGACGGCGTCGAGGTGCTCGTCCACATCGGCATCGACACCGTGCGGATGGATGGCGAAGGCTTTGAGATTGCAGTCGAGAAGAAACAGCGGGTCAACGCCGGTGACCTGCTGGCCACCGTTGATCTCGACGCCGTGCGGCGCGCAGGCTTCGACACCACGGTTATCCTCGCGGTGACCAACACAAAGGCGCTCGGCTCGGTCACGCCTCGCCTCGGTGCAGAGGTTTCTGCTGGAGAACCTGTCATTGATGTCGAACATTGATAAGAATAGTCTGACAACGCAACTTGCAGCAGTCGCGGGATCGCATCCGCCTACGAAGAGGTCCCTCAAGCCAAAGGAAGAAAACATATGAGCAACACTCCAGCGCATCAGATTCTGCACGGCATCGGTGTCTCCGCGGGGACTGCCTCGGGCCCCGCGGTCTTGATTATCCCGGCTCCCGGCGTTGATACCTCGGAGCCGCCGAGCACCGATGCGGTTGCCGACGGCCAACGGGTTCGCGATGCTATGAAGGCCGTTGGAACAGCGCTACTGGCCAAAGCGGAGCACGCTCCGGAATCAACCAAGCCGATCCTCGAGACCACTGCACAATTAGCCACTGACCGAGGGCTCGCGAAGTCGATCGACAAGGAGCTCAAGAAGGGCACCGGCATCACCAAGGCTGTGCACGATGCCGTCGAACAGTACGCGGCGATGCTCACCCAGCTGGGCGGCTACATGGCCGAACGCGTCACCGACCTCTACGATGTTCGCGATCGGACGATCTGCGAGCTGCGTGGTCTACCGGCACCTGGTGTCCCCGATCTGGTCACCCCATCGATCCTGGTCGCGCGCGACCTGGCTCCAGCCGAGACGGCGACCTTGTCGAAGGATATCGTCCTGGGCATCATCACCTCCGAGGGTGGGCCGACCAGCCACACCGCCATCCTGGCGGCCCAGTTGGCTATCCCGGCTGTTGTCCAGACCAAGGGCGCGGACGCCATCACGGTCGGCAGCGTGCTCGCGATCGACGGAGGCGTGGGCGAGGTCATCATCTCCCCCACGACCGAAGAAGTCGAGCAGCTCGCGGAGCGTTCGCGGCGCCGTGCTGCCGCACTCGCCGGTTCCAGTGGCGAAGGCGCGACTCGCGACGGCCATAAGGTGAAGCTGCTGGCCAATATCGGTACCGCCGACGATGCTCGCAAGGCTGCGGCCTACGACCTCGAGGGTTCCGGACTGTTCCGCACCGAGTTCCTCTTCTTGGAACGCGACACCGCGCCCACGCTCGAAGAACAGACTCAGACCTACACCGAGGTGCTCGAGGCGTTCGGGGAGCGTCGAGTCGTCGTCCGCACCCTGGACGCCGGAGCAGACAAGCCGCTCGCCTTCGCCGACCTTGGCGAGGAAGAGAACCCTGCGCTCGGACGCCGTGGACTTCGCCTGAGCATGGTTCGCGAGGATCTTCTCGACACCCAGCTCGAGGCCTTGGCTGCGGCATATAAGGCCACCGGCAGCAAGTCCGACCTGCGCGTGATGGCGCCGATGGTCGCCACGCTCGAAGAAGCCAAGTGGTTCGATGCCAAGGTTCGTCCCTACGGGCTGCCGAAGGTCGGCATCATGGTCGAGATCCCGAGCGCGGCGATCATGGCCAACAGGCTGCTCTCGCTGGTCGACTTTGTGTCGATCGGCACCAACGATCTGTCGCAGTACACGTTGGCTGCCGACCGTATGCAAGGTGCCCTGGCACCGCTGCTGAGCCCCTGGCAGCCCGCTTTGCTGGCAATGGTCCGCAGCACCTGTGACGGCGGACGCGCCACCGGCAAGCCGGTAGGCGTTTGCGGCGAGGCCGGCGGCGATCCCCTACTGGCGCTGGTTTTGGTCGGTCTGGGCGTCACCTCGCTGTCGATGGCCCCGAGCAAGGTCGGCACGGTACGTGCGGCATTGCGCCTGCATGACCTCGCCACCTGTCAGCAGATGGCTGCTTTCGCTGTCGATGCACCGACAGCTGCCGATGCGAAGGCTGCGGTGGAGAGGCTGATCGCACCAGCACTGCTCGATCTGCTGTGATCTGACTCGACTAAACACGAACGGGTGTGGTTTTCGGTTCCATGCGAACCGGAACCACACCCGTTCTTCATTTCTTCGAACGCGATTGCAGCTCTGGTGGCGCCTTCTTCCCCTTCGTACTCATGCGTATCTCAACCGAGATCAGGCGATTGGTAGCGCGACGAACTTGGCCACCAGGGTCCGGCTGCTATCGTTGCCTGGACGAACTGTAAGTTTTACAGTCATTAACACTTCATTTACAGTTCGCTGAAGTGGAGTCGTTCGTTAGGCACCGAATGGGGGCTTGAAGATGCGTATCCCGAACA
>JALHFX010000227.1 GCA_022837595.1 Propionibacterium sp. | reverse complement strand
GAAGAACAGGTCATGCACGAGGCCCGCACGCCCACAGAGGCCGTCTCACTCTACCGGGCCGCGTATCCAGAATCGCCCAGGTCAGATGCCTCGATTAAGAGTCGTTATCACTCCAGGATCCGGGCGCGGCGACTGGCGCCCCCAGTTGTAGACGGTGCGGCCGGGGAACTCGCAGACGCCGACGTATGCGCTCCCGACGGGGGCACAGACGATACAACACAGGATCGCCCTCATCGTAGTCTCATCGGGCAGCAGGTGCGGCTTCTCGGGCCGCACGACCTGGCAGGTAGCGAGGGAACAATCCGGAACGTCTGCGCCGACCAGGTGCTCGTCGCCCTGACGGGCATCCCTGACCGCGTATGGGTCAGCAAACAGGATGCTCTCCCGCTCTCCGTAGAGGAGGTTCGGGAGGGATCCAGATGACCACCTCACAGACCCACAGCCAGAGTCCTCGACGACCCAGATTCCCGGAATTGTATGACTCAGAATGGCTGAAAGAACGATACTGTGTTGAGTTGTTGGCGCCCCGGGAGATCGCAGAGATCCTCGGGTGCCACGAGACCTCCGTGCACAACGCGCTCCGGAGAGCGGGGGTGCTGAAAATCCCGGCCCTAATGCGGTCAGCACTCCGCAAGGCACGACGTGACGCTGAGGGGGGACTCTAATGCCGCTGCATCCCATCGGTGAGGCACGGCTCGATCTCCTGACCGATGGCCTACTCCTCGAGATCGCGAGCGATACGTATGTCGTGCCACTACAGGCGGTCTCTGACCTGATCCAGCAGCGACGCCGGGAGGCAGTGGTCTCCAGACGGTATTGTGGGATAGGTCGCCGGTACCTGGACGTAGAAACGGGGATCTGTCTCCGCCGCGCTCGATCGGGGCGCGCGCTGGTAATGATTATAGACGAAAACATCTACTCAATCCCGCTGTGGGAGCTGCAGGAAGTGCTGCATGCGTCCGGCGCGCGAGAAATATGCTGCATTTCGCAGGTCATCACCAGCGCACGGCAACTCGACGACGCGCACAGCGTCCAGGCATCGCTGGGGGTGTGGGAATGAGACCCCAGATCCCTATCACAGGGGACCCAGAGACATTCCCCCCAGAAGCCCGTGATCGGGTCAGGACTCTGCAGCATGCACACAGAATGGCGCTGCGGGCAGGGGATCTAATACAGGCACGCGGTCTGCGTATCTCGCTGCAGATTGAGGCAATATTCTGGCTGCCGGACGAAGACCTGGGGGTGGGCGTATGAATACCTGCCACGGGTGCCGGTCACATTATCGCGAACGGCACTGGCTGATTTTCGGTCGGGTTCGAATGCCCATTGGGATGCCTAGACACCCCTGGGTGCCTTGCATACGAGCGGGCACTTGCCTGGCCCGAGGGGGCGATAGCGTGAGCGGACGGTTTGGGATTAGACTGAGGCTGACCAGCAGGCGCGGAGAGCTTGTCACACAGATATATCAGGGGTATGGATCTGCGTCCTGGACGTATACAGATCTGCGGGATAATGGGTACAAAATCACCCCGGGCAACCTAGCCCATCTCAATGCGAACAAGATCATTGCGTGCCGTGACCGACGCGAAACCCCGCGCCGATGGCGGCTCACCGATCGCGTGGTCGATGCGATCGAGGCTGAGAAGGGCTGGATATGAATCCAATACTATACTGTTCCGGCCCCTACCCCGGGCATCGTGAGATCTCATTGGAAGAGATTGTCGGGGTCGCGGAGTTCTACCGAGCCCAGGCCGCGGATGCCGGCTGGCTGCCTGTCTGTCCGTCTCTGTGGCCGGAGGCAGAGTCGTGGCGCTCCGGGGAGGCGTTGATCCAGCGGCTAGACCCAGATTACGACGCGGTGTTGATGCTCCCAGGCTGGCTTCGTGACCAGTACGCAATCGTCGACCGCCAGCGCGCGGTCGCACGGGGGTTGCGGATCTATGCCGCACGTGACGGCCAACCAATACCGTCGGTTGAGGCACACCAACTATGCCCACACTACCGCGTGGTGCATTACGAGATTAGCGACCGGGATACGTGTGACGCGAACGTGTCCCGGTGCCCGGTGGGGGCGAATTGCCCGCTTCGAAAAAAGGTCTGGCGGGGGCGGGCACGATGAAGTACCTCTGGTTCATCACGGGGTTCCTCACCGGGGTCGTTGCGGAGACGCTCGCGATCCTGTATCTGATTTGCCTGAGCGCCGTGGGGGCGATCGCGTGAGTCCCTCCAAAACCACGACGGGAGACCGCGTCCCTCTCTGCGAACATTACGATGGCGACGGACGGTGCACGGACCCCAGCAAAATCTGCCTTGGCCGGGGGCTTGGCGACACCTGCCTTGACCCTCGGAT
>JALHFX010000094.1:14282-17588 GCA_022837595.1 Propionibacterium sp. | reverse complement strand
AGCCTCAATTTTTCACCGGGTAGGCAAGGATTATGGCTGGTGAAAGGCTGAGGCTAATTGACTGGAATTTGACATTTAAGACCAATTCTGGCCATAGAGCTGAGCGAACTTGCTAGGCTAATCACGCAGCAAACGCTTGCAAATACCACCCTCAGAAGAAGGAACCGACCATGAGCGACGAACTTCAAGGATACCCGCTGGTCACCATCATCAATTCCACCCCTTATCAAGCGAAGGGGCAGGTCGTTTACCCCGGTTGCCGCGACAATGACTGGACCGTCTTGCCTTGGGACAGCTGGAAGGCACCCAGCAGGGGCTTGTGCTTGGTTAGCTACAGCCGATACGTCCTGATCCAGACGAGCCCAGAGTCCTTCGAAGTGACTCGTCGAGTCGTCGGCGAGGCGTCGGACCAAGAGGAACCGGAACCCACGGTCTAAGAGCGTCGGAGTCAGCGTCGGTCGATACGCGCTGTCTCGAGTGGAGTTGACCCGTTATCGTCGTCTTGGCAATTCATTGTTGAGTCGCCAAGACGGCGATAATGAATGAGCATTGCAGATTAATACTGCTGTGCCATCTGATGATGTGGTTGTTTGCATGGTCAGGCAAATTTAATTCCACCGAGCGTTAATCGATGTGACTAGCGCTGCTACACGCCCGAGAATTAAGGGCGTCAGAGCAAGAATTGAATTGGAGTCTCTCTTCACGCCCGCCCGTTGCTCTTTGCGACATAATCCCCGCGGAGAACGTCCAGCAACACGCGACCAGACTTCTGCCTGTTTAGCTGATCAGAGCCGCAGGCTGACACATAAACCACTTGGGCAATGGACACAGCCATGGGCCAGCAGGCACGGTACTGCGTCCCACCCCCATGAGCCTCATGTGGCCCTTCCCGAGAGCACGCGGCCCGCGCGGGCCTGCAAGGCAGCCCGCCAAACCGCTTGACAGTTGGCACGTGATGGCTCGCCGCCCGCCCGGGCCACACCGACCGATCCATTGACCATTGATCTGGACGCGACCTTGGGGACGGCGCATTCGGACAAGGAACACGCTGCAGCGACGTTCAAACGCGGCTTCGGGTTCCATCCGATGTGCGCACTCGCCGACCACGTGTCAGCCGTCACGTTGTTTGACGATGGCGGCGTCATCGTCAGTGCCGTTCTTGAGCTACACCTCAGACGATCCTGGGTTCCGACGGCTCGGTCGGAGCACCCGGTTTCGGAGTCTCGCCTGCAGGTTGAGGGTCCTTGACCGCACGGAAGGTCCAGACCTTATTGACCAGATAGTTAATTGGCATCGTCAACAGGATCGTGAACAGTTGCGCCCAGTAGGCACGGGCGCGCAAGCCTTCGTGATCGTTGAAGGTTGGGCTCGGCAAGTAGACCGGTGATGTGGGATTGGTCAGCGCGATCTTGATGAGTGCGCCGACCGCAGCCGCAACTGCCCCGATGAAGAAGAACGGCCAGAACTCGGCCCACCAGCCGCGCATCTTCTCACGCTTGAAGGTCCACGACCGGTTGAGCTGGAAGTTCCAGAGATTCGCGACGAGGAAGGCGACGATCCAGACGAGAACGGTGAATCGCAAAGCATAGCGACCGGGCAACTGGAAGATCACGTTGTTGTCGTTAGCGACGCCACCGTTCAGCTGAGTCATGATGTAGGTCACGATCAGATTGACGATTACACCTGACCCCCCGACGAGGCCGAACTTGATGAACTGGGCGAGCAAGCCCAACAAGCGTTCCCGAGTGGTACGGGGTTCTTCGTTCATATGACGACACCTATCCTGCGTGATAGTCGGATGATATCGGTGGACGCTATGAACGTGGACGCCGCTGACAGCGTGGACAGCGGTAGCTCGAACGGTTCATGAAAGGCTCCCGGACGATTGGCGTGGCGCATCTGGCACAGGGCAGCCCAGCTTGACCGTAGACATGCAGGCTGCGGTCGAAGTAACCGGAATTCCCATTGACATCTACATACAGCGCATCGAAGCTGGTGCCGCCTTGGTCGAGTGCCTCGGTCATCACGCTCCTGGCAGCATCGAGCAGCTCAACTGCTTTCGTCTGAGTCAGTCCCCTGGTCGCCCGGTTGAAGTGCAACCGGGCGCGCCACAGCGATTCGTCCGCATAGATATTGCCGATACCGCTGACCATCGACTGGTTGAGGAGCGCACGCTTCACCGTGGTGCGCCGTGATCTCATCGTCCTAGCTACCCGGATCGGGTCGTAGTTCTCATCAAACGGATCAAGGGCGATGTGTTGTATCTGCTGTGGGAGTTCTGCTCCGCCTGGGGACAGTTGGAGGCCACCGAACATTCGTTGATCGACGAAACGCAGCTGTCTACCGCCATCGGCGAAATCAAAAAGCACTCGAGTATTCGGCAGCAGCGGAGCGTCCGGATCATCAATGCGAAACTGCCCGCTCATTCCGAGGTGGACGAGTAAGGCGTCGGTGTTGTCGAGTGGTAGCCACAGGTATTTGCCCCGACGCCTGGCGATACCGAGATTTCGCCCAGCCAGCTCGGACGCGAAGCCCTCCGCGCCCCGTGGATGGTAGCGCACGGGTCTGGGATGCAGGACACGTACCTTCTGGATCGTACGACCGGCGATTGCTGCAGCGAGTCCGGCCCGAACGACCTCTACTTCGGGCAGCTCAGGCATCGCCGCCCGGAGGTTGGTCGGCAGCCAGCGCCAGGTAGGCTGCTTCGGCGGCCTGTTGCTCGGCATGTTTCTTATTACGCCCCTTGCCGGGACCAAATCGGCGATCGCCGAAGACCGCCCATGCGACGAAGCGTTTGTCGTGGTCCGGGCCGGACTCTTCGATCTCGAAGACGGTCGGCCCGAGTCCGGACGCGGCTGCGATTTCTTGTAGCGAAGTCTTCCAATCGAGGCCTGCGCCGAGTGTTGCGGCGTGATCGACCAGTGGATCAAAGATCCGGTGGACGAGGCGTTCGGCCGCGTCGCGGCCGCCGGAAAGGAAGACGGCTCCGATCAAGGCCTCTGTGGTATCCGCCAGGATTGAGCTCTTGTCGTAGCCTCCGGTGCTGAGTTCTCCCTTGCCGAGTTTGATCATCGGACCGATTTTCAGCTCGCGGGCGACGTCAGCGAGGCTGATAGCGCTGACCACGCTTGCCCGAAGCTTTGCCAACTGTCCCTCGGCGTAGTCGGGGAACCTGCGATAAAGATACTCAGTTACCACGACACCGAGCACTGAGTCACCGAGGAACTCCAAGCGCTCGTTATTCGGGATCTGACCGTGTTCGTAAGCGTACGAACGGTGAGTCAACGCAAGATCGAGGAGTTCGGC
>JALHFX010000094.1:0-14272 GCA_022837595.1 Propionibacterium sp. | reverse complement strand
TGCTCACGACAGGCCGGGTTGGCGCACGTCACGGTCTGCACAGCCGTCGCCTTCCACTGGGCCCGACGAGACCGCGTGTTGCTGCGGGACATCTTCCGCTTCGGAACAGCCACAGTGTTTCTCCTTCATCGTTGTGCCTCCGGTACCGAAGGCTGCCCATCGCGGGCGAAGTTTCGTTGGCATCCGTGAGGACGCACGCCTGGACACTTTACCCTCTTGGCGGCATTCGACGCAAAAGGCCTGGGAGCGTTATTCGCCCGGGATCGCGTCCTGGGTTCGGAAGGCTTGCAGATCTGCCCAACGCGGATCGATCTGTTCGCCATGATTGTGTCCGGGATCCTCGTTCAGGTTGAAACCGCAGACCGGGCAAAGGCCGAGGCAGTCTGCACGGCACAACGGCGTGAAAGGTAGTTCGAGGATGATGGCGTCGCGCATCGGCTGCTCGAGGTCGATATTGTTGTCAACCACGAAGAGTGCGTCTTCCTCCCCATCATGACCCGGATAGTAGAAGAGTTCTTGGAGCTCGAAATCGCGGGTTTCGCGGACTTCTCCCAAGCAGCGCGCACATTCTCCGATCAACTCGGCGCCCACTGTGCCGGTAGCCAGCACGCCCTCGCTCACCGACTCAAGCCGAACATCCACCGTTATCGGACTGCCTTCTCGGACCCCGATCATTTCTACCCTCACCTGAGCCGGGGCAGGGATGTCACGGTGGAACTCTTTCAACTCGCCCGGGCGGCGGACCAACTCGTGGATGCTGATGACCCACGGGGACCGCAGGTCGATGGTCTGGTGCTCGTTCACCCGGCCAGCCTATAGCCCCGTCCGAATCGGTTCCGCGGACGAATCAGCGGTTGAGTTTGGCAAGCACTGCCCGGTTGACCGCATCGGTGACGAATGGGCTGATGTCGGCGCCGTTATAAGCCACTTCACGCAACATCGAACTGGAGATCGTGCCGAATTCGCGACCGGCCGGCAACAGCACCGTCTCGATACCCGAGAGCTGGCGGTTGAGCTGCGCCATCTGTAATTCATAGTCGAAATCGGATCCGAAACGCACACCCTTGACGATGACGTTCGCGTTATGTGCGGCGCAGAAATCGACCAAGAGACCTTCGATGAGCGCTACCCGAACGTTGGCCATCTGTGCCACTGACTCGGCTATGAGTACCAGCCGCTCGTCGGCTTCGAACATGTAGTTCTTGGTGGTATTCCGTCCCACCGCCACGATGACTTCGGAGAAGACGGCGGCGGCACGCTCAATGATGTCGAGGTGGCCCCGGGTTATCGGATCAAATGATCCTGGACATACTGCGCGCACCGGTGCGGAATCCGCGTTGATCATTGGTCCTCCTCAGTCAAGGGGGTCGAGGGACGGGCGTAGTGGAGTTCAGTCTCACCGTAGCGTCGTGACCAGCGTTCAGCTAACTGGTGCGGCCATTTGGGAGGCCCGTCACGATTCGCCCGTTCGACGATAACCAGGCCGTCACTGACCAGCCACCCATCGGCCAGCCGAGCAAGAACCTCCTCCAATTGCTCGCCTGAGACCGCGTAGGGCGGGTCGAGCCAGATCACGTCGAACGGTTCGGCGGGGGTCTCGGCCAAGAAGGCCAGGACGTCGTTCACCCGCACATGCACCCGGTCGACCATCTTCGCGGTGGCAGCATTACGCCTGATGATCTCCGCGGCGGCACGGTAACGATCGACCAGCACGACCTCACGGGCTCCGCGGCTGGCGGCTTCCAGACCGATGGCTCCCGAACCCGCGTAGAGATCGAGGAACCGGATCCCTGCCAGCTGTTCGTCTGCTGCACCCCCGCTGCCACCTGCCCAGGTGGCCAGCGCGGAGAAGAACGCCTCGCGCACCCGATCGGTCGTCGGGCGCGTCTGTTCGCCTGGCGGTACTTTCAACGGGTTGCCGCGGGCAGAGCCCGCGATGATCCGGGTCATCGCGTCAGTTTATCGGGCACATTCCGGCAGGCACCTGACCCCGGGGAGCCGGACCGACATCTCGAGCCGTTTTTCCGGTTAGCGAACATCTGCGCGGGCGTTCTCGATGACAGGCGGGCGTGTGTGCGGTTGAATGGAGGCATGTCTGACAACAACAGCCCGGTGACCATCATCCCGGAAGAGACGTGCTGGGGATATCTCGCCTCGCAGGAGGTCGGCCGTCTCGGCGTGAGCACCGATGATGTTCCCGAAATCTTCCCGATCAACTATTACGTCGATGGTGAATCCGTCATCTTCCGCTCGGCTGAGGGCAGCAAGATGCATCGCATGTCGACGAACAACAATGTCGTCTTCGAGGTCGACGGCTGGACCGACGAAGGCGGCTGGAGCGTCATGGTCAAGGGTGTTGCCGAACGCATCACTGATGAGGAAGAGCTTGCCCGCGCCCGCAAGGCTCCCCTGCTGCCGTGGGTCCCGACAGTGAAGACGATCTTCGTGCGGATCACTCCCACGATCGGCATCAGCGGACGTCACTTTGTTTTCGGTCCTGAGCCGAAGCAAGCATGATCGACGTTGTGGACCATCAGCGGCTTCGCCGATGAGGTTGACGATGACTTCGCCGTTCAGCTCGATTTCCTGAACAGTCGGGGCATCCGTTTCATCGAGTTGCGCAGTGCCTGGGGCACTCGAGTTTGCGAACTCAGTGCGTCCCAGGTGCGTCGCATCAAGCAGATGCTAGACGACGCCGGGATCGCTGTCAGCGCACTGGGCACCGATCTGGGCAAGATCAGACTGGATGACGACTTCGCGGTACACCTTGACCGTACCCGCTGGGCAACGGACATCGCCTGGTATCTGGAAACCTCGGAGTTGCGCGGCTTTTCGTTCTTCATGGACGAGCGAGATGACCCGCAGGCCTGCCGCAACGAAGTCGTCGACCGGCTCGGTCAGATGGTCAGCATCGTTGACTCAGCCCAGATCCGCTATCTGCATGAGAATGAGGCGGATGTTTGGGGTGCCACACCGCAGCGTTGCGCAGATCTGGCGTCATGTTTTCCGCGGTCGGCGTTTGGCCTGATCCTCGATCCGGCGAACTATGTGCAAGGCGGAGTGCGGCCCTATTCTCAGGCCTATCCCTTCGTTCGGGAGAGCACCTGCTATGTGCATGTGAAAGATGCGCGTTTGGCAGATCAGACGATCTGCACGGCCGGTGAGGGCGACGGCCAGTGGCCTGAGTTGCTAGCTGCGCTGAGAAACGACGGATACGATGGCTTTTTGTCCATCGAACCCCATCTGGCGCGGCAGGAAGCATTCGGCGGGTTCAGCGGCAGTGACGCCTGGGCTCACGCGCACGAGTCATTGATCTGGCTGCTCGACGCAGCCGGTATCACCTATTCATAGGGGGAAACCACCAATGAGCGATCAGGTTCGTCTTGGTGTCGTCGGAGTTGGTTCACAGGGGCGGCTATACGCGACTTTGATGTCTAGCGGCCGCGCACCGGCATTGAAGCTGAGCGCGCTGTGCAGCTCCAACCCGAAGAGCAGATCGCGTGAGGCACATTCGGCTCTGGCAGCCGAACTCGGCGTCACGCTGTTCACCGACTATATCGGGATGCTCGACTCCGGCGAGGTCGATGCCGTCGTGATCACCGCTCCGCACTTCGAGCATCCGCGGATGGCAATCGAGGCGCTCGAGCGAGGCGTACATGTCCTGCTGGAGAAGCCTGCGGGCATCTACGGCAAGCAGGTGACCCGCTTGCTTGATGTCGCGGCGGAGTCCACGGGGACCACGCTGGCCATGATGTTCAATCAGCGGGCCAACCCATTATTCGTCGATCTCAAATCGCTGATCGACTCTGGAGAGCTCGGGACACTACGGCGCACTTCTTGGCAGCTCACTCACTGGTGGCGCCCGGACGCGTACTTCCGCTCATCCGCCTGGCGGGCGAGCTGGGGCGGCGAGGGAGGCGGTGTGTTGGTGAACCAGGCACCTCACCAGCTTGATCTGTGGCAGTGGTTGTGTGGGGCACCCACTCGCTGTTTCGCCCGGGTGCGATTTGGTTTCCGCCGCGATATCCCGGTCGAGGATGAGGTGAGCGCACTCTTAGAGTTTCCGGGCTGCGCGAATGGCATTTTTGTCACATGCACCAACGATCTGGTCGGTACCGACCGCTTGGAGCTCAGCTTCGACAAGGCACGCGTACTGGTTGAAGACAGCCTGAGGATGACGATTCACCGCTTCAGTGATGACGAACGCCAGATTGCCCGCGAGATCAGCGACGAGGACGCCGCCCTGGTGCCTTCGGGAGCCTTCGATCGCTCGGTCTTCTTCACTAGTGAAACCCGCGAATACACCAGTGCCTGGGGCGAACAGCATTCGATCCTGCTCGAGAATTTCGGCGAGCACATTCTCGATGGCACTCCACTCATCGCTCCCGCAACTGAAGGGCTGATCAGCGTCCGGATGGCCAACGCTATGCAGCTGTCTGCCTGGACCGGCGAAGACATCGACATGGTTCAATTCGATGACGAGCTCTTCTTGACCGAGTTGAACAAGCGGATCGAAGCCGAGGGACGTTTCGAGCCACGGTCCTGAGCGATCGACCGATCCTTCAGAAGTTGTTCGGCTAGGAGCGTTCCAAGAAGTCCGCGTTCGCGCGCAGCTCGGTTTCAGTGACCATATCGGCCATCCAGTCGTTGGTTTTATGTGGATCCCCCGCGACCAGCTGCTCCGCGATCGCGCGTGATTCGGCGAGTAATTCTGCGTCGTCCAAGACCCGCAGCAGACGTAGCGTCGTTCGTCCACCTGCCTGCGCAGCGCCGAGTACGTCTCCCTCCCGACGCTGTTCGAGGTCGACTTCGGCCAACTCGAATCCGTCGCGGGTAGCAGCCACCGCAGCTAATCGCTCATCCGCCGGGCTCGTGCCGTCGGTGTAGGTCACCAGCAAACAAACCCCACTGTGGGCGCCACGACCGACACGTCCACGCAACTGATGCAATTGACTGATGCCGAAGTGATCGGCATCCATGATGATCATCATTGAGGCGTTCGGCACATCGACGCCGACCTCGATGACTGTTGTCGCGACCAGTACGTCCAGCTGGCCCTCAGCGAAGGCCCTCATCACTGAGTCTTTTTCACCGGACGGCAGCCGTCCGTGCAGTTGGCCGAGTCGAAGGCCCGCCAAAGGGCCATCCTCGAGATAGGCGAAAAGCTCCGTCACGCTCGGGTCGGGCAGACCACTGGGGATGGCGTCCTCGCTCCCGCTGATTCTGGGGCAGACGATGAACACCTGCCGTCCGTCCAAGACCTCTTCACGAACCCGCTGCCAGGCCCTGTCCAGCCAGGCCGGACGCAGCTGTGCATGGACGACCGTGGTCTGCACATCCTGACGGCCGGCCGGAATCTCGCGCAGGGTCGAGACCTCCAGGTCACCGAAGACCGTCATCGCGATCGACCGGGGAATAGGAGTCGCGGTCATCACCAGCAGATGCGGCATCAATTCGGCCCGGCCCTGCAGCACTGCACGCTGCTCGACACCGAATCGGTGTTGTTCATCGACCACGATCATGCCCAGGTCGGCGAACGTTACCGTGTCAGACAACAGCGCATGGGTACCGATGACGATGCCGGCGCGCCCATCTGCGATCGCGTCCAGTGCTGCTCGCCGCTGTGCCGCACTCTGGGAGCCCGTCAATAAGACGATCTCAGTAGCATCCTCGGGTGCGCCGAGTGTCTGTCCAGTCCCCAGATCCCCCATGAGTGCCCGCAGCGAATCAAAGTGCTGGCCGGCCAATACCTCAGTCGGAGCCAGTAGAACCGCCTGCCGCCCGTTGTCGACGACGGTCAGCATCGCCCGCAGCGCCACTACTGTCTTACCCGAACCAACCTCCCCCTGGAGGAGACGCTGCATCGGGCGCGTCCTGGTCAAATCCGCGAAGATCTGCTGACAGACCGCTTCCTGACCCTTGGTGAGGGTGAACGGCAACCTTCGGTCGAAAGCGGCAAGCAACCCATCATCGACGGGTTTCATCGGGGGTGCCGCGTGATTGGCTGCATCGGCTCTGCGATATGCCATGGTGACCTGCAGAGCCAGCGCCTCATCGAATTTGAGTCGGTCGATGCCTTGCTCAGCATCGTCGATAGATTCGGGGCGGTGAATCGAGCGATAAGCCTCGATGAGCTCCGGTAACCCCAAGCGGGAGCGCAACTTGGGTGGCATCGGATCATCCACGCCTGCGAGCAGGTCGAGCACCAGATCGGCGCATTCGGAGATCTGCCAGGTCGGCATCTTGCTGGTCGCCGGATAGATACCCACCAACCCTGAGCGGCTCACCTGATTGGCCATCGATGTCTTGGCCTGATCGGCACGCCCAACGATATTTCCCCTCGCATCGAGCATCACGAAATTGGGATGGCTCATCTGCAGCGCGTTCTTGAAGATACCGATCTTGCCGACGAAGATCCCCTTGACACCCTTGCTGAGTTGCGCCTGCCAGTACTCGACATAGTGGTCTTTGCCGAAGAAGGTCGCTCGAAGCTGGCCGCTACCGTCGCTCAGCTTGACCTCAAGCCTGCCGCGTCCGTTTCGGGTATGGCTCGGATACGCGTTCATCTCTGCGACCTGCGCAACGACTGCGACATTCTCCCCCGGCTCTAGACCACTGAGCTCGGTTGTTTCGGTACCCGAAAGATAGCGTCTGGGCAAATGGCCCATCAGATCGGCCACCGTGGCAAGCTTCAGTGGCGCGAGCGCCTTCGCGGTCGAGGCACCGAGTACCTCGGCCAACGGCGTAGCGAGCTGCCGGTAGGTCTCGGTGCGCCAAGGTCCACCCACGACTCCACTCCTGGATGCGGGTGAACTCTGTCGTCCGGACACCTTCTTCTCGACCACGTCAGCAGACTACCGGTAGCCAAAAATGCCCGCTGTCCCAGACGGACAACGGGCATTCAGCTGAAAGGGACGTCAGCGGGTGACGCGACCAGCCTTCAAGCAGCCGGTGCACACATTCAGGCGCTGAGGAGCGCCATTCACGACTGCACGCACCCGCTGAATGTTCGGGTTCCAGCGCCGGTTGGTCTTCTTCTTCGACCAAGGGACGTTGTGCCCGAAACCTGGGCCCTTACCGCAAACCTCACACACGGCAGCCATGGGAGCACTCCTTGTTCTGGGTAACGTTCTGTTTCTTTCGCAGCACGTCGTCAAGACGCAACCACGCAATCTTAGCCAATCAGAAGCTGCGGTACCAAATCTCGACGCTGATTCGCCGCACCGCCCGAGCTCAAACGGAGATGATGACCGGAACGATCATGGGGCGACTACGGTAGGTACGCGAGACCCAGCGTCCGACTACCCTGCGCACTGTCTGCTGCAGCCGGTGGGTGTCATCGACTCCCTCAGCCAGTGCATCGGTCAAGGCACGTTGCACCTCTTTGGTGATCGTGTCGAAGACGGTCGGGTCTTCGAGAAATCCTCGAGCGCTCACGTCTGGGCCGGCAACGATCGTCTGCGAACGGAGGATGCGGCGATCGGTCAGAGAGCTCTCAGTCACGTCACCAATGGTCGTACCATCCACAAAGATGAATGACGCGTCCACTCGTCCGGTGCGGCGGGCTTTGCCGTCGATGAGGTCGATGACGTCCCCATCCTCTGCGACGATCGTCTGATCGGCCGGGAGCCCGGTCGCTTGGGCAAGCTTGGCGTTCGCGACCAGGTGGCGTGCCTCGCCGTGGATCGGCAGCGCATTGCGCGGTTTGACGACGTTATAGGTGTAGAGCAGTTCACCAGCGCTCGCATGTCCCGAGGTGTGGACGAGCGCGTTGCCCTTGTGTATCACCGTGACACCCAGCCGAGTCAGCCCGTTGATCACCCGGTACACCGAGTTCTCGTTGCCAGGGATCAGCGAGGAGGCCAACAGCACGGTATCGCCACGGCCGACCTTGACGATCGGATGCTCGCGATTCGCCATCCGGGCCAGCGCCGACAACGGCTCCCCCTGCGAACCGGTCGAGATGAACACGACCTGGTCGTCGGGGTAGTCATCGATCTCATTCAGTTCGATCAGTGTGCCGCCGGGTACCTTCAAGAAGCCCAGCTCCTGCGCGGTGGTCATATTCTTGACCATCGACCGGCCGACGTAGACGACCTTACGGCCGTGTTGAACGGCAAGATTGAGGATCTGCTGCACGCGGTGCACGTGGGAAGCGAAGCAGGCCACCAAGAGTTTCTTGCCCGCCTGGCTGAAGACCCGCTCAAGAGCCGGCTCAATGTCCTTTTCCGGAAGAGTGAACCCGGCGACATCGGCGTTGGTCGAATCGGCCATCAGCAGATCGACGCCGTTGCCTTCGCTCGACAGCCGAGCGAAGCCGCGCAGGTCGGTGATGCGATGGTCCAGCGGAAGCTGATCCATCTTGAAGTCGCCAGTATTCAGCACCACGCCGCCGCTGGTCTTAATGGCCACGGCGAGCGCATCTGGAATGGAGTGGTTGACGGCGAAGAACTCCAGCTCGAATTCGTCCATCGAGACGCTGTCGCCCTCGGCGACCTGATGGTACATCGCTGTATCGCGAAGCCTGTGCTCGCGCAGTTTGCCGTCGACGAAGGCCAAGGTCAGCCGACTTCCGTACAGCGGGATGTCTTGGCGGCGGCGCAGCAAGTAGGGCACGCCACCGATGTGATCCTCGTGGCCGTGTGTCAGCACAAGGGCGACGATGTCGTCGAGGCGATCGTCGAGGTAGTCGAGACCGGGCAGAATCAGATCGACGCCGGGTTGATCATCATCAGGAAACAGCACGCCGCAATCGACGACGAGTATCTTGCCGTTGATCTCGAAGGCAGTCATGTTGCGGCCGATATTGCCGAGCCCGCCGAGCGGGATGATGCGCAACGTATCCGGAGCCAGTTTGGGCGGGGTCTGCAAAGCACTCATATCGGGTCTACTGTAGCGTGGCTGCTGCGCTATCAGCGATCTCAGCGGACGAATGTATCTTCGACAACCAGTTTTGGCGTCGTGGAATCGCAGTGAAATACGGTGAAAATCCGATGCTGTGCCGCAACTGTGAAGCCGAATCTGTTCGGACAAGCCAGGCCATCTGCCCACGACCACGATCTCTTCCTCGGACGAAGGACGGTTCGTGCAGCTGGGTTCAGTCCCGACTCGCTCGGCGGCCCTCGTCCTCCAACTGACCGGAGGATTTTCAGTGGCTTACTCTTCAGCACGACGCCCAGCGGCTGTCGTCGGAGCGCTGCTACTTGCGGTGGCGCTTGCAGCATGTGGATCGTCGGATAGTCAAACCGCTCCCGATGCGACCGGTGAAGCTTCGGGCGGCTTCCCGGTACAGGTCGTGACCGGTGCTGTCGGCTCGGACTCCACGATCACTATCGAGCAGAAGCCCGATGCGATCATCTCGCTGAGCCCGTCCGCGACCGAGACACTTTTCGCGATAGGAGCAGGCGACCAGGTCATCGCGGTTGACGACCAGTCGAGCTACCCGGCCGAGGCGCCCAGGACCAACCTTTCTGGATACCAGCCCAACGTCGAGGCCATCCTCAATTACTCTCCCGATCTGGTCGTGACAGCCACCCCGGATGACACCACGATCTCCGGGCTTAGTAAGGCAGGCGTCCCCACGCTGGTGCTGCCAGCGGTTTCAGATTTCGATGGCGTCTACAACGAGATCGAGCGGCTCGGTGCGGCAACAGGCCACGTCGAATCCTCCAATGAACTGGTCTCCGACATGCGTGCGCGCATCGACCAGGCCGTCTCCGCGGCTCCGCAGGCCGTAGGTGTCACCTACTTCCACGAACTCGACCCGTCCCTGTACACGGTGACCAGTGAGAGCTTCATCGGTCAGGTCTACGGCCTGTTCGGGTTGGTCAACATCGCTGATGCGGCTCCATCCGGAGGCGGCTATCCGCAGCTCTCGGAGGAGTTCGTCGTCGAGGCGAATCCCGATGTCATCTTCTTGGCAGATGCAGCGTTCGGTGGAGCCTCCCCCGAAGAGGTCGCGCAGCGTCCCGGCTGGTCTCAGATCACCGCTGTGGAACTGAATCAGATCTTCGTCCTGGACCCCGACATTTCCAGCCGTTGGGGACCTCGGGTGGTCGACTTTGTCGAGAACATCGGCGCTGACGTCAGTCAACTGAGCCTCGTCGCTGCATGACATCTTCACCCACCACACGATCGGCATCTAGCGCAGAACCTGTCGCCGCCCCCGCCCCGGTGCCGGGGCGCAGGCGGCAGGTCGTGCGCTGGGTCTCAGCGCTCGGAGTCCTCGCCGCGTCTCTCCTCATCGGCGCATTCGTGGGGCCGGCAGGACTCTCACCGAAAGACATCTTGCTCGAGTTGGCCGGGTCTTTGCCGTTCGTCGACGTCCAGTCATCCTTGACTGCCCAGCAGCAAGCGATCTTCTGGCAGATTCGGTTGCCCCGCGTGGTGCTCGGCGCGATCGTCGGTGCCACTTTGGCGGTTTCGGGTGCCGCTTACCAGGGGGTCTTCCGCAACCCACTCGCCGATCCCTACCTGCTCGGTGTCTCTGCCGGCGCCGGTCTGGGTGCCACGATCGCCATCACCCAAGGCGGTAGCATCGGCCATTTTGGCGTGCCGATCTTCGCGTTCGTCGGCGGTATCGTGGCGGTCGGAGCCACCTACGCGCTGGGCGCCACAGTGGGCGGAGGGCAGAGTTCAACAGTCATCGTGCTGGCTGGTGTCGCGGTTGCTGCCTTCTTCAGCGCAGCGCAAACCTTCGTCCAACAGTGGTTCGACGATTCATTGCAGGCCGTCTACTCGTGGTTGCTGGGTCGTCTTTCGACCAACGGTTGGACCGATATCCGGGTAATCCTGCCCTACGTGCTCGTCAGTTGGGTTGTCCTCTTCCTCTACCGACGGATCCTCGACGTGCTCGCAGTCGGCGATGTCGAGACGGCCAGCCTCGGAATCGATCCTGCGCGGGTGCGGTTGATCGTCGTGCTCACGGCGACACTCGGCACCACCGCAGTGGTCGCTGTCAGCGGACTGATCGGCTTCGTCGGCATCATCATCCCGCACGCGGTACGGCTCGTTTTCGGAGCATCTCACCGCATTCTGTTGCCACTGTCGATGGCTTTCGGAGCAGCATTCCTGGTACTCACCGATGCTGCGGCCCGCACCCTGGTGGCACCCGCGGAGTTACCGATCGGGGTGGTTACAGCCTTCCTCGGCGCTCCATTCTTCCTCTTCGTGCTGCGTCGAGGGAGGGTGATCTCGTGAACACCCTCGAATGCCGGCTGCTGAACGTGAACCGCGGCGAGAAGCTTGTGGTCCGGGATCTGAGCATGAGTGTGGAGAAGGGTCATTGGGTGGCGCTGGTTGGCCCCAATGGTGCCGGCAAAACTACCCTGCTGCATGCAGTCGCCGGCCTACTGCCCTCGACTGGGGATATCTGGGTCGCCGGGCAGGATGTGCGCAAGTTGACCCGCAAACAGTATGCGCAACAGGTCGCACTGATGCCTCAGCAACCTTCGGTCCCGGCCGGCATGAGCGTCCGCGAATTGATCGCGCTTGGACGCACACCTTATCTGGGTAGATTTGCCACCGAATCATCGGCCGACAAGGAGGCAGTCGAAGCCGAGATCTCGAACCTCGACTTGGAACGCTTTGCCAACCGTCAGGCTGATCAACTCTCGGGCGGCGAACTCCAGCGGGTCATCTTGGCGCGCGCACTCTGTCAGCAGCCCCAGATTCTCCTCTTGGACGAGCCGACCAGTGCCCTGGATATCGGCCATCAACAGGTCGTTTTGGAGCTCGTCGATCATCTGCGCCATGAACGAGAGATCACGGTATTGGCCGCAATGCACGATCTCACGCTCGCTGCACAGTATTCCGATCAGATCATGCTGCTTGCCCAAGGCAATCTCGTTGAGGCCGGCCCCCCACGCACGGTATTGCGCGCTGACCAGATCGGGCAAACCTATAACGCCAAGGTTGAGGTGCTTTCCCGAGAGTCAGGGCCCGCTGTGATCCCGGTGCGCCCGAACTCGCGTTGATGTGAGTTGGGCGATTACGCTCCGGGCGATCTCGTAGGCAGCACAGTCAGCGGCAGTCGACCCCGTCCACGACCTTCTAAGATGTCGGGGTGAGCAAAGAATGGCACCCTGACAGCGTCCGCTTGGCGATGCCCGCCGAGGCGACCAGTATCGTCGCAGTTCAGCGAGCCTGGCTGGCAAGCCAACCGCGATTGACCCCGATGCTCGACAAGCTCGACGCGGCTGAAATGGCGCAGGCCTGGGTAACGGCTATCGTGCGTCCACCGTTGGCCAGCTATCGAGTGTTGGTCGCCATTGACGAGTCGAACCAGATCGCGGGGTTCGCAGCCGTAGGCCCGAGCGACGACCCGGATGCCGAAGCGACCGATGCCCTGGTAGCAGAGTTCTGCGTCCACCCTGCAGCGGCAGGTGCCGGGCACGAAGACCGGCTGATGCACGCCGTCGCCGATACTTTGCGGGCTGATGGCTTCGAACGAGCAACCTGGTGGGTGACGACCGATGATGACGCGACCCGGGAGTTGTTGAGGGCATCCGGATGGGCCCCCGATGGTGCTCATCAAGAAATCGGCGACGAGCTCGACCAACTACGTATCCGGCAAGTGCGGCTACACACGGCGCTAGTCTGAGCCCGAGCCGCGCAGCAGCTACCGATAATTGCAGCGGCTACCGGACGTTCGGTAGCCGCTGCAATTATCGGTAGCTGCTGCGGCCAGATGGCGGCGTCTCGGCAGCCGTTGAGGGTGAGCCGGCCTAGCGGAACGCCGCTAGCGCGATGTTCTGCCCGGTCAATTGAATCGTGACCGCATCGGCATCGAGGCTGAGATCCTGATAGCTGAGCCCACCGGGCGTCGGCATTTTCAATTCCGGGCTCAGCTGGTCGAGCGCGAGCTGCAGCAGACTAGTTGGCAACGGCATACTGATGTCGGCGATCGTCAGGCTCGGGTTACTCAGAACCAATGTGCCGTCCTGCTCGAGGGCCAGATCCGCTTCAAGGACGATCGGGACAACCCGCTGGAGCACCTGAACGGACGTCTTCACTTCAACCCGGCCATCGTCGGCTTGACGGATCGGGAAACCGAGCAGGACGCTGAGCTGATTCCAACTCATCGTTGCCGTTGCCGAGACGTGCTCTGCTGTGGCGCTGTCCAGATCGGAGATCGGGCTCAGCCCGGTCAGAGTGATCTCGATGGACTCGACGCGCGCTTTCTTGTCTCCATTGGCTACCTCTGCCCCGGTGATCGTGGCATGCGCCTCTGGCAAGCGCTGGGTCACCAGAGCAAGCGCGAACGGCCATCCTCCGAGATCAACATCGGCCTGCCCGCCGTATCGAGCTTCGATCTGCTTGTCGGCACGGTGTTCGATGTAGATCCTCAAGAGTTGGTCGCTTCCGATCAGCGCGACCAGAACGACCAGTACGATCAGAATGACACTCCGACGTTTCTTCATTCTCGGCGCTTGCCGGTCGGCTCAGGAGATGCCGAGCAAGTCGTCGATCCCGAGGGTTAACCCGGGCCGGTCTCCCACCGCACGCACGGCGGTCAAGATCCCCGCCATGTAACTGCTGCGATCGAACGAGTCATCGCGGATAGTGAGCATCTCTCCGGGGTTGCCGAAGACAACCTCCTCGTGAGCGAAGAGGCCTTGTAGGCGCACCGAGTGTAGATGCACTCCGTCAACGACTGCGCCACGAGCACCATCCATCTCTTTCACCGTTGCGTCGGGCATCGGTTTGGAGGCCGCCTCCTCGCGCGCCGCTGCGATCTTCTGCGCGGTCGTGATCGCAGTGCCGGAAGGGGCGTCCACCTTGCGCGGATGATGTAATTCGATGACCTCAACCGACTCGAAGAACGGCGCAGCTTTGGCTGCGAAGTGCATCAGCAAGACCGCTGCGATGGAGAAGTTCGACGCGATCAACGCGTTGACACCGGGTTTAGCAGCGAGCCAGCTGCGCACTTCGTCGTACTTGCCAGGGCTGAACCCGGTCGTTCCGACGACGACGTGAAGACCACGGTCGATGCACCATTTGATGTTGTCCATCACGACATCCGGGTGCGTGAAATCGATCACCACGTCCGCGTGCTCGACGGTGTCGCGATCGTCGCCGACGTCGACGGCTGCGACCAACTCCAGATCGGGTGCCCCGCTGACGGCCTTGCAGATCTCTTGTCCCATGTGTCCTCTGGACCCAAAGACTGCCACCTTGATCATCGGCCACTCACCTCTCATATTTGTAGGGTTCCAGCCTAGGAGCATCAGTCAGTATTCCGCTCAGCCCCCGCGCGATTGCAATATGCTGC
>JALHFX010000226.1 GCA_022837595.1 Propionibacterium sp. | reverse complement strand
GCGCAGCGCGGCTCTTGCACTTCGAGGAGCAATACCGGTTCGGCCGGCCCGCCCCCGGCTGCGAGGGAACCGGGTCACCGCACACCGGACAGGATCGCTGGGCTACGGGTGATCCGTCGTCGCTCATGGTGTGTCCCTTCCTGCCACCAAAATAACGTGTTATTCCGAAAGTGCAAGAGGTGTGTCGGGTTTGATGGGGTCGCGTTGCTCCTGGGATGGGGTTACGGGCAGGAGGGCAGTTGATGGCGGGGCGTGCTCGGCGTTGTCTGGCCGCTAGTGTCGTGCGGCGTAGCTGATTCGTTGACCGTGTGGGCTCTCGAACGTTCGTCGCAGCGGGGTCATACGCTAGAAGCATGGTCGCGGTGCGGGAGCGTCTGGTTGACGATGCGTTGGCCTGGCTGCTGAGCGGTGATGTCGCCGTCCAGTTCCAAACGTATCGTGATCTCCTGGGAGACGAGCGTCCTGACTTGCAGCGGCGGATCGCGTTCGAAGGTGACGCGGGGACGATTCTGGCGGCGCACTCCGAGCCGGGGTGGGGTCGCGGGTTCTATGAACCGAAGTGGACCAGCACCCACTACTCGCTGCTGGAACTCCGCGACCTCGCTGTGGCCCGTGATCACCCGGTCTGCATGGGCGAGGTCACGGCGGCTATCGAGCGGCACAAGGGCGGCGACGGAGGCTTCAACCCTACAGACTCGGTGAAGGAATCGGACGTCTGCATGAACGGGATGTTCCTGGCGTTCGGCTGCTACTTTCACGCGGACGCGGCAGGACTTGAGAGCATCGTGGACTTCGTGCTCCGGCAGCGGCTGGACGATGGCGGATTCAATTGCCGGGCGAACCGGTCAGGTGCCCGCGTGTCGTCCGTGCATTCGACTACCAGTGTCATTGATGGGTTCTCGGAGTATCTCAGGAGCGGCTACAGCTACCGAGCGCACGAGGTCCGAGAGGGTGTCGACGCCGCGATCTCGGCGCTTCTGGCGCGACACTTGTACCAACGCCGGTCAAGTGGAGAGCCGATCCGCGTGGAGTTCACGAGGCTCCATCATCCCGCGCGGTGGCACTTCGATGTGCTCCGCGGGCTCGACGTGCTCCGCAGCGCCGGGTCGGCCTACGATGATCGGCTCGACGCCGCTGTGGGCGCGGTACTCCGTCGCAGGCTCTCCGATGGTCGCTGGTCCGCGGCGGCACAGTATCCCGGTCAGGTTCACATCGCGTACCCGCGCGCGGGCGAGCCGAATAGGTGGATCACGCTGGGAGCGCTTCGAGTGCTGGCCTGGGCCGCATCATGACCGCCCCCGCCCACTCAGCTGCCTGTCAACGAGATTCAGACGGGCGACACTAGGTATTTGCGGTCGCGATGTTGATGGCTTGCCGGAGCTGGGGGAGTAGGTCGGCTGCTTCATCGGCAGCGATGATCACTGATTGACCTGCGGTCGCGGGAAGAACCGCGT
>JALHFX010000093.1:9719-16015 GCA_022837595.1 Propionibacterium sp. | reverse complement strand
TAACCAGCCTGGCTGACCCACCCATACCCAGCTATGCCGAACCCGCATAGCGTGATCCGGTACCGGACCGCTAGCGTGGGTTGTGGCAAGACAACAATCCCGAGGAGGACTTATGACCGGCCGAGGAGGACTCATGACCGGGCTGCCTGACGACCTACTCTTCACCGCGGAGCACGAGTGGGTGCGCAGTGATAGCTCGACCTCCGCTCGTGTCGGAGTTACCGCCCATCTGGTTGCCGAGTTAGGCGGCGTCGATTATGTCTCACTGCCGACTGTGGGTATGTCCGTACTGGCGGGGGACAGCTGCGGCGAACTGGAATCGACAAAACCGACCTCTGAGATCTTCGAGGTCTATGCACCGGTCTCGGGCATAATAGTCAGCGTCAATGAGGCGGTCACCGAAGACCCGGAACTGCTCGGCGAAGACCCTTACGGAGATGGTTGGCTCTTCGACATCGAGCTGACCGATCAGGACGAGTTGAGCGATCTGCTCGACGCGGACGCCTACGCTGAGCAGCTCGACGAGTAGGAGTTAGTGCACACTTTCGTCCTGCTCGACTACACTGTCACCAACCATCCATCGGCTCGTTCGGTGGTACGCAGACAAGGAAGCCTCGATAATGATCGAATGCAGCAAGTGCGGTCACTCGAATCCGGCAGGGAGTAATTTTTGCTCCAAGTGCGGCAACGCTCTGCTGCCGGCCGCTTCAATGTCCGAGACGACGCGCGTGATCGTTGTGCCCGAAGAAGACCCCCGCACTCTTGAGATCAGCGCTGAGGACGCCGATGCGCTTCGGACTCTGCCCGCGGGAAATGCCATGTTGATCGTCACCCGCGGGCCGGATGTCGGAGCTCGGTACCTGCTCGACAAAGACATTGTGACCGCTGGGCGTAGCCCAAATTCAGATATTTTCCTCGACGACATCACCGTTTCGCGCGACCACGCCGAGTTCGTCATGTCTGAGGGGCAGATCAGCCTTGTCGACAAAGGTAGTCTCAACGGGACGTATGTCAATCGAACTCTGGTCGACCAGGAAGCTATTCTCCGCCCCGGAGACGAGGTACAGATTGGCAAGTTCCGCATGCTGTTCTTCGTTAGCGAGCACGGACTGCGCTGATGCCGCCAGCGGCCAAGCGAAGCATCGGCCAGGTACTCCCGCTGCTCAAGAATGAGTTTCCGGATATTTCGATCTCAAAGATCAGATTTCTGGAGAGCGAGGGACTCGTTTCACCTGAGCGAGCTCCGTCTGGATACCGCCGGTACGCTGAGGCAGATGTCGAGCGGCTGCGTTATATCCTCCGAATGCAGCGTGATCACTATCTTCCGCTGAAGGTGATCCGTCAGAATCTCGAAATGATGGATCGCGGTCTCGAGCCACCGAGGGCTGATGCGTCGACCGGGGCGCCGACAACGAGGTCGACCGCAGAATTGGCGACACCGGACCAGAGTCTGGCGGCCGCTTCGAAACCCAAGCGGTCGATGAAGCTGACCCGGCGAGAGCTTCTCCAGGTGAGCGGTTTGTCCGAGGCGACCCTCATCGAACTCGAACGCCAGCAGATGGTGGTGCCTCGGCGTGGATCGATTTACTACGGGCGCGAGGCGCTGACCATCTGTGTGGTTGCTCGGCGCCTCCAGGAGTATGGCATGGACAGCCGCCACATGCGCGCCATCAAGCAGGCTGCCGAACGCGAGGCCGGCCTGATCGAACAAGCTGTGCGTCCCTATCTGGCGACGAGTCCAAAGCCCGCCAAGACCCTGCATGAGGTCAGTCAACTGGTGGTTCACGCCCACGCGGCGATGATTTACACCTTGCTGGAAGGGTAATGGGTTCTCGTCGATAGCCCGATAGGATTAGAGCGTGGTGAAGCTCGACATCATGGGAGTGCGCGTGGAAGTCCCCTCCAACGCGCCGATGCTTTTGCTCAAAGAGTCCGGCGGCGAGCGGTATCTGCCCATCTGGATTGGTGCCGCCGAGGCTTCCGCGATCGTCAACGCTCTCGAAGGGATTGTGCCGCCGCGACCGATGACCCACGATCTGATTGCGGATATTCTTTCCCAGCTGGGTCATGTCGATCTCGAAGGACGCATAACGACGGTCACCGACGGCACCTTCTTTGCGGAGTTGTGGGTGGACGGCCACGCGATCAGCGCGCGGCCATCCGATGTGGCGGCGCTGGCGCTGCGCTCGGGTTTCAAAATCTCCTGCACAGAAGAGCTCCTGGATCAAGTAGGGGTTGAGCTTTTTGAGCCCGCTGAGGACGAGGTAGAAAAGTTCCGGGAGTTCCTGGATCAGATCAGTCCGGACGATTTTGAGCATTAAAATAGCAAGTCAAACCGAAGTTCGGTGTGCCCAATAGGGGTAGCAAGGTCGGGACACGCCGAATCTCGATGGGGCGCAGGTGATTGCTCAACGGGTCGATGACGCCTACCGTTTGAAAGGCAGCGCAGAGTACATCGCTGGGAGTCGATTCGGTGAGAGTCCAGGTTCGGCAAGGCACGTGAGGAGAAATACCGTGAGTAGTCCCCAGGGCAGCCTGATCATCTCCGCAGGACAAGAGGCACTATTCGACGGCGATTTCGGTCCACTGCCCGATGATCTCGCATTTCGGGGACCGGTCGCATGCAATGTTACGGGTATCACCTATCGTCAGCTCGACTACTGGGCTCGCACCGGGCTGGTCACACCTGAGATACGCGATGCCGGGGGCTCGGGTACCCAGCGGCTCTATTCGTTCCGCGATATTTTGATGCTCAAGGTCGTCAAGCGTTTACTCGATGCCGGTGTTTCACTTCAACAAATCCGCACCGCGATCGATCATCTTCGGGAGCGGGGTGTGCACGATCTTTCCCAGGTCACATTGATGAGTGATGGCATCTCGGTTTACGAATGCACCACCGACAGCGAGGTAATCGATTTGCTGAGAGGGGGCCAGGGGATGTTCGCTATCGCGCTGGGCGGAGTCTGGCGCGATATCGAGGGCACCCTACTCACGCTGCCCGGTGAACGCACCGCTCCGAGCGAGGTCACGCCCCTGGACGAGCTTTCGCGCCGCCGCCAGCAGCGGATGGCGAACTGATCTTTCGACTGTCACTATGCGTGAGCGGCGAGGATCTCGGTTCTGCCCGACTTCCATGAGGGTGTACGAAACCATACCGACATAGATCGTAAGGGTGATCTTCTAGGATAAACCCATGTCGATGGTGCGTTCACTGGTGGAGTGGCTGCAGGCTAATCCGGCGGGGTCCCATCTACTGCGCGCCTTGGCTCGGTATACGAACAGGCTGGGTAATCAATTAGCGGCCGCAATGGCTTTCTTCAGCATCCTTGCTATCGTCCCGGTGCTGATGTTCGCGTTCGCGGCTATCGGGTTCACCTTGACGGTCTTGCGTCCCGATCTGCTCGGTGATGTGCAGATCTTCATCGTCGACAATCTTGCTGCCGGGCCTGTCCAGGATCAGATCTTGATTCTGCTCGGCCAGTATCTGCTGAACTGGCGCAGGGTCGGTATTCTCGCGACCGTCGTCGCGCTCTTCATGGGCAGCAGCTGGGTGGCGAATCTCAAGAGCGTCCTTCGTGGTATGGGCGGTCCCAGCTTCGACATGGTGCAGGCCCGCAAGCGCTGGCATGAGCCGTTGATCAACGTGGGGCTCTTATTCGCCCTGCTGGTGCTCGTGGCGACCACCTTTGCAGCAACAGTGGTCGGGACCCAATTGGGCGGCACCTTGGTCGACTGGTTGGTCGATTGGCTGCAGTTGAGCCGCCTCGGCGTGGAAACCTCGGCAGGAATGGTGCGGGTCATCTCGCTGGCCTTCTCGCTGGTCGGCGCGACCCTGCTCTTTTGGCTGATGTACCGATTTCTTTCCTATGAACGGCCCCCAGTGGTCGCCTTGCGGCGGGGCTCGATCGGTGCGGGCATCTGTTTCGTCGTGCTACAGACCGCGGCGAACTGGTTCACGGGACTGCTCAGCTTGGGACGCGCGACCCAACTATTCGGGCCGGTGATTGTCGCGATGCTGTTCATCAACTTCTTCGCGAATCTGATTCTCTTCTGGGCGGCCTGGATCGCCACCGCGAATCAGCCCGCCGTCGCGCGGCGGCATTCGCCTGGCGATGAGATCCTACGGAACCAGGAGAAGACCCGAACTGTCAATGATCACTGGGCTAGCGCTGATGCCGAAGTTGAAGAACGCCTCCAAGCCGACCGCTCCGCATCACACCGCCGTGTCCGGCTGCCGAGTCTGGACAAACGACGCCCCACCAGGAGTTCTCCGCTTGACGACAGCGGAGACGACCCAGTGGGGCGTCAGGATACGCGACAGTAACGTCCTACTCGGCGTGCTTCGGCGTGGGCATACCGATCTTCTCGCAGAGCTCGACGAACCATGGCTGGGTGATGTCGAACGGCTTGTGCCCGGCGATCCGCGGGAAGTCGATGACCGAGAGCTGGTCGTCGTTCTCCTCGTCCAGACCGATCACGCCGGGGGTCCCGGCCAGCGCGGCATCGACTGCCATCAGGCAGGTTCGCCCGATCAGTTCGAGATCTTCATCGTTCGAGGGGGCCGAGCGGCTGAAATAGCCCGACTTCTGCACCATCGTCTTCTGGGCGCCGATCCGCTGGCTGAATTGCTCGCCGAACCACGCGCCCGGATTGATCTTGTCAATCTGCACATGGCCGAACGCGTCCTTGGGAACCTCTTCGCCGTTCTTCTCCATCTGTTCGACGATCTCGGCAACACCGGCGCCCTCCGAGAGGAAGATGTTGACGTTACCGACCTCGTCCATGATCTTCGACAGGCGGGCCGCCTCGGCGTCCAGATCGACGGCGACTTCAGGCATGTAGACGGCGTGAACCGCCCAGGCTTCCTTCGACAAGCCGATCCCGGGCAGCCACTCCTGCTCGTCCAACCAAGCCTGGTAGCGCTTGGTCGCCTCGGCAGCGAGGTATCCGCAGTTGCGACCCATGATCTCGTGGATGATCAACTCGCGGGGTGCGGCGTTGTGTTCGGCGATGATGTTCTTCGCGTAGTTCGCGGCCTCGTCGGCGGCGGTCCATGCGCCCAGCGATTGACGGATCGGCACGATATCGTTGTCGATGGTCTTCGGCAGCCCCACCACGGTCAGGCCGAAATCGTTCTCGGCGAGATAGGCGGCCAGATCGGCCGCAGTGGTGTTCGTGTCGTCGCCGCCGATGGTGTGCAGAACATCGACGCCATCGGTGACCAATTGCTTGGCTGCGATCTCGAGCGGGTTCTGGCCTTCGGCGACGAGACCGCGCTTGACCAGATCAGCAACGTTAGTGAGTTTCACTCGCGAGTTACCGATAGGGGAGCCACCGAACTTGAAGAGGCGTTCGGCATGCTCCCGTACTTCGGGGGTGACCTTGATCGAGTCACCCTTCAAGAGACCCTCATAACCGTGACGGTAGGCGATGATCTCGACTTCGGGAGCAATCTCGGTGTAACGCTTGATGAGGCCAGCCACCGCGGATGACAGGCAGGGGGCGAAGCCACCGGCAGTGAGTAGTCCAACCTTATTGACCATCGTGAGAGTACCTTTCTTCTTCGGTCAAGCGATTGTCCCCAGCCTAGTGGCGACGGCCGCGCGACGCGATGCCATTCATGGCAGACTGAAGACAAATACTCCATTTCACCCCAGGGGTTCGGATGCGCCGGTCAATCGATTCTGATCAGCGCGGATTCAGTGTTTCGGTGCTGGTCTGCCTGCTCATTCCCATCTTTTTGTTGACGATCGGTCTGGCCGTGGACGGTGCGGCCAAGGCTGCGGCCGATCGCAGAGCCGAAGCTGTCGCAGCGCAGGCGGCACGCGCGGGTTTGGACGCGGCCGCTCCGGCACTGGTTTCTGGGACACCCGCTGCCACAGCGAGCCAAATAGCGGTCGTCGGCGCTGAGCGAATTCTTGCGTCCTATCCCGAGATCGAAGGGACTGTCGCTCTCGGCGATGACTTGACGCTTGACGTCACCACCTCGACCACGGTGCCGACCACCTTCTTGACGCTGGCAGGGATCGATCAGCTCACCGGACATGGATCTGCGACGGTGGAGTTGCGGATGCGCTGAGTTCAGGGCGCTCTGACGCCTAGACTTGCTCAATGGCTCGGTATTTCGATGTGCATCCCGCGAACCCGCAACCTCGTGCTCTCGACCAGGTCACCAGGATTCTGCAGGATGCCGGAGTGGTCGCTTATGCGACAGACTCAGGATTCGCGCTCGGCACGCTCTTGGCGAATCAATCCGGTGTTGGCCGCATACGGGAGATCCGTCAGCTGGATGACCG
>JALHFX010000093.1:0-9637 GCA_022837595.1 Propionibacterium sp. | reverse complement strand
GCGATGCAGCACCCGAAGAAAAGGACCATCGGTGTGCGAGTGCCCGAACACGCCGCAGCGTTGGCACTACTCGAGCGGATCGGCGAACCACTGCTTTCAACCACATTGATCCTGCCAGGAACCGATGAGCCGATGACCGACGGTTGGCAGGTCAACGAAGAAATCGGTCATCTCATCGACGCAGTCTTCGATTCGGGCGACGCTGGTTCGACGCCTACCACCGTGGTCGATCTGACCGGTGACGAGCCGGTGATCCTGCGCCAAGGTGGCGGAGATCCAGAGCTCTTCTTAGCCTGAATCCCAGATACTCGGAGAATCAACCGGCCTGTGACCGCCGAAGCTGTCGACCTTCTGCTGCTCCGATGAACCGGCCCTGCTGAGCCGGCAACGAATGGGTGACGTCGCCGATGGTCACCGAGATATTGTCCAGACTGCGGGGCCAGCTCAGATCGACCAGTATCTCCGCCAATTCCTGCGCGTTGGCGATCGAGCTTATCTGCGAGGCGATGGTTTCCAAGGGCAGGTAACTGGTCAACCCGTCGGTGGCCAGCAGCCAGCGATCACCGACTTCCAGGTCGACTGGAGTAATGTGCACGGACTCCGGGTCTCGTAGTGCCCCCGACAACGAGTGCATCAGCATATTGCGCATCGGATGGGTGGCCGCTTCTGCAGGATCGATCATGCCCTCGTCGAGTAACATCTGCACCCAGGACTGGTCGGTACTCATTTGCTTGAGGACGCCGTCGCGGTAGCGGTAGGCCCGGGAATCACCGACGTGGACGAGGTAAGCAGTGTCGTCGGCAAGTACCAATCCCGTCATTGTCGTTGCCATACCGCGTACGCTCGGATCCTTACGTCCGGCCGCAGCCAGCAAGCCGTTCGTCCGGATGATTTCGTCGCGAAGCCACGCCGGATTGGGAAGCTCGACTGTCTCGACGGCTGCAGCGAGCGATCTCACCGCCAGGGCGGACGCGAAATCACCGGCGGGAGCTCCGCCCACGCCATCTGCGATCAGTAGTAGTCGTTCGCTGGCGTAGCCGGAATCCTGATTGTCGCTACGCCGAGGGCCAAGATCGGAGCGCGTACCAGTCAACAAGTGAAAGGCCCATGTGGAAGGCACCGTTCGACGATACCGGTAATACGGCCCCCACTGCCAAGTGCACTAGGTTGAGAGTCGAGACTTTGTTCGGCTCGAAAGTCTGCTAGACCGTCAGATACTTGACCACCAAGGCAACGACGATCACCAGGACAATGAGCGCTAGCCGGAGCCACAGATGTGATTTTCCGGTGACCGCGGTCCGTCGCTGATCCCGCACGACGGCTGCAGTGGCTGCCAGGCCCGTGAGGAAACCACCCAGGTGCGCACTCCACGAGATGCCGGGGAAAAGCACGATCATCACCAGGTTCAAGCCCAGCAGGACCAGCATCGGCGTAACGGAGCGTTTCATCGCCCAGGAAAGCGCCAAATAAGCGCCGAAGAGCCCGAAGATCGCCCCCGAGGCCCCAACCAAGGCTGTATTCCAGTTCGAGCCGATACCACCCGGCCCCTGACCGGGTGGGAACGCCAGCAGGACGAACAAGGCGCCGCCACCCAGTGCCGAGATCAAGTAGATGGCGAGGAAGAGACGTTCGCGCAGGATCGGCTCGAGGTAGCGCCCGATCAGCCACAGCGTCAACATATTGAAGCCGATGTGGGTGAATGATCGCGGGGCGTGAGCGAACGCCGAGGTCAGGAAACGCCACGGCTCGACATCGGCCACCGACGGGACGAGCATGACCAGACTGTTGAACGGATACGAGACACTCTGCAAAACCCACACCGCCACGCAGATCGCGATCAGCACATTTGTGACGGACCTGCGAGCCGATGCCTGTGTCGGGAAGACCGCGCCGCCTGCACTGGGTGGACGACTGAACCAGCGGTCGTCGGCCCGCGCACGCTGCCGTGGTGGCTGAGCGCGCGGTCCGGGTGCCCACCCGTCCGGCGGTAGTACAGGTCCGCCTATCGGAGGAGGAGCGTTGTCTGCCGGTGGTTCCTTGGGCGCCCGCGGAACAGACTGCTCGAAATCCGGTGGCACGAAGTCGGGCCACTCAGAGTGGAATTCAGGCTGGTCTGATGCCATCGGGCAAGCTTAGCCGGGTCGTCAGGCCAGCCCGAGCTGGTGGGTCTGGCGGTAATCAGAATCCAAGTCGGTAATGGTCACCGAGACGATGCCGTGTTGGTCGAGACGGTAGGTCTCTTCAATGAAATGACCTTCTCCGGTACGCCGGACTTCGATCTCACCCAACACAAGCGTCTCGCCCTGCAGATCAGGGTCGAACGGGAACAGAACATCCGGATAGGGGACGATATCACCGGCCGGCTGCCCGTCGGTGAGCCCCGCGTACTCGACAAAGCGGTACCAGCCCAGATTGTGCGCGGCGTGGTAACGACGCTGCACCGTGAGATCGCTACCGGCCACCATGGTCTGGTTACGGTCGAAGATCGAGTCGAACTGTAGACGATCGCCGCCTTCCGCCTCCCGGAAGACGCCGAAACCACGAGACAGCCGATCCGACAGTGTGTATCCGGATTCGGGATCCGAGGCGATAGCCAGACCGATCGCCGTGGACGCGCCGGGATAGGGCGAGCGATAGACGCGGCGTCCAAATCGCTCCCTCAGCGAGCGAGGGACCAACGGCAGTGAACTCGCGCCACCGACGAGGTATAGCCCAGCGATGGTGGACAGATCGGGCTCACCCGCGTCCAGTCCGTCGACGAGTGGGCCCATGGCGGTGATGGATTGCTCGACCAGCGGCGCACAGGCCTGGTAGTAGTCGGCTACCGGAACGATTACCGTCTGGTCTTGCACATCGAGCACGATGCGGCGGGTCTGCGGTGCCAGTTGTTCCTTGGCGGCCTGCGCATCGCCGAGCAGCTGGAAATAGCCGTCGACACCGAGTCCCTCGGGATTGACGCCGGCCTGCTGACATGCGAGGTCGGCGAGCACGACATCAAAGTCATCACCGCCCAGCCGGTTGATACCTACCGAGCCCTGGACGGCGTGGCTGCGATCGTGGATGGCCACCAGGGAGGCGTCGAAGGTGCCGCCGCCCAAGTCGTAGACGACGAGACGGCTGCGGCGAGCTGTCGGAGAGCTTGCGAGCCTGTGGGTGTATTCGAATCCGGCCGCCGACGGCTCGTTGAGCATCGCGGTCACCGGGAACCCGGCCCGACGGAAAGCCTCGAGCGTGAGGAACCGCTGGGCGCTGTTCGCGTGGGCAGGTACCGCGATCACGACGCTGGTCATCGGATCGGACTTCAACAGTTCGGCGATCGTTGAGGACGTCTCCAGTTCGGTGCGAAGCTGGCGAAGGTACCCGGTCAGCACATCCAGCAGCACGGCTTGCGTGCTGCCGATGGTGATCGTGGTTGCGGTTGAGACGGTCGAGGAGGCCAGCTCGCGCTTGATCGAGCGCACGACCGGACGCCCTTCGGCCTGGGCGCGTCTGCCTGCGAAGCCGAATGCCAGGCCCTCGGGGGTCTCAGCGACCAGCGAAGGAAGATAATCGTGGGCATCGCCGTCGTCGTCGGTGAATGCCACAACGGGGTAGTTACCGCGATCGGAATACGCGACCACGGAGCGGGTAGTGCCAAAATCGATGCCCAAATGCATATGTCTAAGCCTAGCGTGGCCCCGAACCCGCACCGAAGGGGCTACACCATTAGGACGAGTTCGACAGCGGCCGGGTAAATGTGCTTAGGGATTGCGCGGCCGGCCGCGCGACTACCGGACGTCTCGAACGGTGGTGGAAACGGCTGTGGGGGCCGCACCAATCAGGTGCGACCCCCACGCGTGATCCTATTTCAACTCTGGTTGGTAGTCGTGGTTACGCGGTTACACGACCCCCGCCATGAGAGCCAGCACAACACCGCCGGCCATCGCTGAAGCAACTTGTCCGGCTGCATTTGCGCCCATCGCGTGCATGAGAACGAAGTTGCCGTGGTCTTCGCGGCTGACCTCTTTTTGCACCACACGAGCCGCCATCGGGAAGGCGGAGATACCTGCAGCACCGATCAACGGATTGAACTTGCCACCGCTGAACAGATTCATCAGCTTGCCGAAGAGCACACCGGCTGCGGTGTCGAGGCAGAAGGCCAGCAGGCCCAGAACCAGGATGAACAGGGTCTGCGGCTTGATGAAGTTCTCGCCGACCATGGTCGAACCGATCGCCAGACCCAGGAAGAGGGTGACGACGTTGTTCAACTCGTTCTCAGCAGCACCCGACAACCGTTCGACGACCTTCGACTCGCGCATCAGGTTGCCGAGCATCAAGGTACCGATCAGTGGTAGCGCGAACGGCACCAAGATACCGACGATGATCGTCACCACGATCGGGAAGACAATGCGCGTCGTCTGGCTGATCTCCCGGGACGTGTACGGCATCCGGATTGAGCGTTCCTTCTTGGTGGTCAGCAACCGCATCACCGGCGGCATGATGATCGGCACCAGCGACATGTAGCTGTATGCAGCGACCGTGATCGGGCCCAAGAGATGCGGAGCCAGCTGTGCGGAGACATAGATCGAGGTTGGTCCGTCGATCGCACCGATGATCCCGATTGAAGCAGCTTCGGGACGAGTGAAACCGAGCAGCAACGCCAAGACCAAGGTCAGGAAGATGCCGAACTGGCCGGCAGCACCCAAGAGCATCATCTTCGGGTTCTCGAGCAGCGGGCCGAAGTCGGTCATGGCCCCGATACCGATGAAGATCAGCAGCGGGAACAACTCATTGCCGACGCCGACGTCGTAGAAGACTTGCAGCATCCCCGGTTCGGTTTCGGTACCGACCATCATCGAGATCGGCATATTGGCGAGCAGACAGCCGGCGCCGATCGGTAACAGCAGTAGCGGTTCGTATTCCTTGTAGATGGCCAGCCAGATCAGCAGAATGCCGACGACCATCATCACTCCGCCTTGCCAGGTCAGGTTGAGGAACCCGGTGAGCAGATTCTGAATAGTGGATGCGTCCATCTCAGTCCTTTGCGAACCGCAGTAGGACCTGCCCGTACTTGACCTGGTCACCTTGCGAGACGTCCACCGACTCCACAACACCAGCCCGGCTGGCGTGCAGGTCGTTCTTCATCTTCATGGCTTCAAGCACCATGACCACATCGCCCTTCTCCACACTGGTACCCGGAGTCGCGTTGATCTCGATGATGACACCAGGCATGGGCGCACTCATCGAGTAGGCGAGATCTGCGCCACCCGCAACGGCCGGGGACGGAGTCCGCGGTGAGGCAGCACGCATCGTGGCCGGCACCTTGGGTGCAACCGGCACACCCGTCCGGGCAGCGACGGCTGCCGCGGTCGAGCGTGCTTCGATCTCGGGAGTGATCGAAGCATCTGCCATGTCGGCTTGTGAGGTGAGCGTTACGGTTACCTGCTGGCCGTCGATGGAGACGGTGAAATCGGTCGCCGAGATCTCGTCGACGTCGATCTCATATTGATTGCTATTGACTGTGAGCTGATAGCGACGCACTGTCATCTCCTTCTCTGGTTAGTCATCTGGGAACTGCGCCCCATGGCCACCCAGCGGCTCGCCCACAGTCGCGAACCGGGAGCATAGACGCGATGAGCGGGTGCGCCTTGTTTGCGGCGTACATCCGCGTGTACGGCGACTGCGACTGACACCGCCGCGATTTGTTCGGGAGTCAGACCGCTTTCATCGGCGATCGTCATCCACAGGTTCTCGTCGATCGGTTCCAACTCGGTGAGAGCAACCTCATCAAGTTCATTCTCGGCGTGCGCCGGGGTCGATTCTTTCGTCTTCTTCTGGTAACCGAGAAGCATCAACACTGCCATGAGCACGATGAGCATGAGGAAAACACTCCCCATACCCAACAGCATCATCCAAAGGCCCCATCCAAGGTCTGCCATGGCGGATTACACCGGGAACAGACCGTGCTTTTTGGCAACGGTCGGAGCGACCTTGGTCTGCAGCACCTCAAGTGCTCGGACCAAGCGAGGACGGGTTTCTTTGGGTTCGATGACCTCATCGATCTGACCAAGGTCAGCGGCCCGGTACGGGTTGAAGAATCTTTCCCGGTAGTCTGCGATGAACGCTGCTTCGGTGGCAGCCGGATCCTCGGATTCCCGGATCTGTTTGCCGTGCAGCAGTCGGGCAGCACCCTCGGATCCCATCACTGCGATCTGAGCGGTCGGCCAAGCGAAGGCCACGTCCGAACCCATCTGCTTGGAGCTCAGCGCCACATAGGAACCACCGATCGCCTTGCGGGTCACCACCGAGATCTTCGGCACCGTCGCCTGGCAATAGGCGTAGATGATCTTCGCACCGTGCCGGATGACGCCGTTGTATTCCTGCTCGACGCCCGGCAGATACCCTGGACAGTCGACGAAAGTGATCACCGGGATCGAGTAGACATCGCAGATCCGGATGAAGCGGCTGATCTTGTCAGACGAGTCGATATCCAGCACGCCCGACATCACCAGCGGCTGGTTCGCAACAATACCGACGGGACGCCCGTCCAGACGTGCGAAGGCGCAGATCGCGTTGGGTGCGAATGCCTGGTGAACTTCGAGGATCGAATCGGCATCGAAGATCTGGTCGAGCACTGTGCGCATGTCGTAACCCTTGCGCTCGTCCTCGGAGACGATCGTATTCAGGGCTTCATCCATCCGGTCGGGATTATCGTCGCTGATCAAGATCGGCGCATCTTCAGAAGTGTTCGCCGGTAGATAGCTGAGCAGCAGCTTGGTCAGCTCGAGGGCTTCGACCTCGGACTTGGCCTCGAATTGGGCCACACCGCTGCGTCCGGCGTGAACAGCCGCGCCACCGAGTTCGTCGGCAGTGACTTCTTCTCCGGTTACAGAGGCCACGATCTCGGGGCCGGTGAGGAACATATTTGAGGTCTGGTCGACCATGATCGTGAAATCGGTGAGAGCGGGCGAATAAACTGCACCGCCTGCGCACGGGCCCATGATCAGGCTGACCTGGGGGATCACGCCCGATGATGCGACGTTACGCTGGAAGACCTCGCCATAGGCGGCAAGGCTGCGTACGCCCTCTTGAACGCGGGCACCACCCGAGTCGTTCAGTCCGACGATCGGGATACCGCTCTCGAGCGCAAGATCTTGGATCTTGTTGATCTTCTGAGCCTGCACCTGGCTAAAAGAACCGCCCAGCACGGTGAAGTCTTGCGCATAAACGGCAACACGACGCCCATTGATCTTGCCAAATCCCGTAATCACCCCATCGCCCGGGAAGCGCTTGTCGGCCATTCCGAAATCACTCAGGCTATGGGTGGCCAATGCACCCAATTCTTGGAAGGAACCTTCATCGAGGAGGACTGACAGTCGCTCTCGCGCTGTCATTTTGCCTTTGGCATGTTGCGCCTCTACGCGCTTCTGCCCGCCGCCTTGGAGGGCCTTTTCTCGCATATCTCGCAGAATCGACAGATGATCATCTGCTGACGACTGCTCTGGCCTCACGGTGTCGGTCATGCAACCGATGCTGTGGCCAAACCTAGCATGGTGAGTTGCTCGTCGGCCTGGCATGTTGCAGTGGTTTCCAATTGTTCGGACGATGGTCTTTGAGAGGTGGTTTCATCGGTCGACGACGGCCACCAAGCAGGCCTTTGGTCAGGCCACGTCAGTCCACAAAGCGATCTATGGCCAGCGGAATCATGTGCGCATGAGGGCACGAGGGTCAAGACTTGTGGCGCTGTGACAGGTGACGATCAATTGCTAGCTCGTAATAGCCGAGCAAGGCTTCGGTCGACGCCGCCCAGGAGTATTCTTCGGCCTCTGCTCGTGCGGCTCGCCCCATCTTCGCCCGCAGCTGTTGATCGTCGACAAGCAGCCGCAGTCTCGCGGCGATCTGGTCAGAGTCATGTGGAGCGACGAGGAAGCCCTGCACCCCATCGTCGAAGAGGTGTGGGATTCCGCCGGCATTCGCACCGATTACCGGGACGCCTGAGGCCATCGCTTCCAATCCGGTGAAACCGAGTGTTTCGGTCGTTGACGGGAAAAGGAAGACGTCGGCCGCGGCGTATGCCTCAGCCAACTCTTGGCCGTGCAGATATCCGGTGAAGACTGTGTTCGTACCCGAAAAGCGACTCTCGAGCTGCTGCTGGGCCGGACCTGAACCGATGAAGGCGAACCGTACGTCCGGCAGCTGATGTGTCACGGGCAGGAGATCATCCAGATTCTTCTCGTTTGACAGGCGCCCAACGTAGATCGCTAGGGGAGCCTCGGGATGATTGTCGGTAAGCCTCCGGCGCATTCGTTCGGTCCGCGCGCTCTGCCGGTAGGTGACGGAATCGACGGCCTTTGGCCAGAGGTAGACATGCTCGACCCCGTGAGCAGCGAGCCTGTTCACCATCTGCGGCGAGGTACACAGGTTCACCTCCGCCCGGTTGTGCAAAGCCGTCGTCCAACGGTCGGCAAACCTGCTCAACCACGATAGGTGCAGATTCGCGGTATAGCTGGATAGTTGGGTGTGATAGGACGCCAGCAGCGGGATATCGTGGCGTTTGGCGGACAGCACGCCGTAGGCAGCCAGCCAGACAGGATTGACGGCATGCACCAGATCGGGGCCGAAGCGGATCATCTTTTCGGCGATTTTTGGTGTGGGTAGGCCAATCTTTGCTTCCGGGTACCACGGGCGGAAACTTATCGAGCGCACCTTGATAATCTCGAAACCCGCATAGCTCGCCGGCGGCGATCCCGGCGCGAAGATCAACACCTGGTGGCCCATCGCGGACAACTCGTCCAAGGTGCGCAAGAGACGGGTGACCACACCGTCGATCTTCGGCAAGAAGACTTCGGTGAAGATCGCGATGCGCATCGGCTGGGCTGCTTCTAGCGTCGAGATGCGAACGACCGGGGGACGCCTGCTTGGTGGTCCTTTGTCCATAGCGAGGTAGCAGGGATTCTGCTGAGATCGGCGCGGTCGGCGTAGCGTCCTGCGGTCTCGTTGATCTCCATGAGGAGGCCGGCATCGAGGGTGATCGGCTCCAGACCCCGGTGAGCGTGGCAATCAGATTTGCGAGGTCTCGCACCCGATGGGTTTCGGTCATCTGGTTGAAGATCTTCACCCGTTCCCCGCCGGCCGGCGGATTGTCCAATGCGATCTCGACGCAGCGCACCATATCTTGTAGATGGATGAATGCGCGGGTCTGGCCGCCAGTGCCATGAACCGTAAGCGGATAACCGACCGCAGCCTGCATCAGAAAGCGATTGAGTACGGTGCCGTAGTCGCCGTCGTAGTCGAAACGGTTGATCAACCGTTCATCGAGCTTCGTCTGGATAGTGTTCGTTCCCCAAATGATGCCCTGGTGCAGGTCAGTGATACGTAGTTCGTCATTCTTCGCGTAATAGGCAAACATGGTCTGATCGAGCACCTTGGTCATGTGATAGATCGACCCGGGATTAGTTGGGTAGAGAATCTCGGTTTCGACAACACGGTCGCCTTCAGAGACCTGGATGTCGAGGTAACCCTCGGGAATCGCCATGCCCGCAGTTCCGTAACCGTAAACGCCCATTGTGCCCAGATGCACAAGATGAATGTCTTGACCCGATTCGACTATTGCGCAGAGCACATTGTGAGTGGCATTGACGTTGTTGTCGATGGTGTA
>JALHFX010000225.1 GCA_022837595.1 Propionibacterium sp. | reverse complement strand
TTCCGCCGAGGGTCCGGGTCAGGTCTTTCGTTTCGATGTGCATCAGTCTTGCGTCCCAAAGCCGTATTTCCTGCGCGCCATCAGATAGACAAATACTGGCGCGCCGACCATCGCAGTGAAGATTCCGATCGGTAATTCGGTGCCGGTGATGGCGATCCGGCACAGCACGTCTGCCCATATCAGGAAGATCGCGCCGAATAGCGCACAGATCGGCACGAGCTTCTTGTGATCGGTGCCGAAGATCATGCGAGCGATGTGCGGTATGACCAAGCCAACGAAGCCGATCATGCCGGCCGCGAAAACTGACAGGCCGACCATCAGTGAGCTGATAAGCAAGAAGGCGATCCGTCGGTTGTGTAATCGGGTGCCCAAGGTGATTGCGACGTCATCGCCCATGAGCATCAGGTTGAGATTGCGGTATTGCATCCACAAGACGAGGACGCAGACCAGAATGAGGCCGAGCACGGGTCCGTTGGTGCTCCAATTCGCCTTACCGAGACTGCCCATCGTCCAGTTGACGATTTCTTGCACCCGGCTGGCCTGATTCGTTCGAAAGATCATGAAATTCGAGAAGGCTGTGAACACCGCACCCAGCGCTGTGCCAGACAGAATCAGCCTGACCGTGGTTGCCCGGCCACCGATATTGGCCAGCGCCAGTACTGCCAGCGAGGCTACGCAGGCTCCGATGAAAGCCAGGATGCCGGTGGCCTGGGTGCCCAGAGCACTGCCGCCGATTCCGCCGAGAATAGCGATCGAGGCGCCCGCATAGGCGCCCGATGAAATACCCATGATGTACGGTTCAGCAAGCGGATTACGGACAACCGCTTGCATTGTCAGGCCGGACACCGCCAATGCCATTCCCACAGCTATCGCCAAGATCAGCCGTGGCAGCCGGATCAGCCAGACCACATCATGAATCGCGCCGCTTCCCCAAGCAGCATCTCCGACACCGAAGAGCTCATGGGCGATGACCTGGTAAACGTCGCCGACCGGGATCGGGTGTGATCCGAAGGTCACTGCGAATAGCAATGACGCGAACATCACGATGATGAGCACAGCGACCACGACGAGATAGCCGGACGAGGTGGTCCGGCTATCTCGTCGAGTTTCGTTACGCGATGTCACTTCTGCAGGTCAGGGTAAATCCCCGCCGCGAAGGTCTTGATGCCGTCGTAGGTGCGCGGTCCACTGGCGTACATGTCGCCGAGCATGATCGGGTAGACGCGATTGTTCTGCACCGCGGAAACGCTGGCCACGGCCGGATTCTCGGTGACATGGTCGAGAGCTTCCTTGGTGACCTGATCGGGATCATCACCGCGTCCAGGCATCGTGACCACGAAGATCACTTCGGGATTGGCAGTCACGATGTCTTCGAAGCCGGCCTTCGCAGCGTCGGGCATCGTCAGCTGCCCACCCAGGCGGATAACCATGTCGCCGCCGAGTGTGTTGGCGCCGT
>JALHFX010000224.1 GCA_022837595.1 Propionibacterium sp. | reverse complement strand
CTTCAACTCAGAACGGGCGCGCGGTGAGCTCGGATACCGTTCCCGGCCATTTCAGGAAACCTTGCGGGACACTTTGGAGTGGGTACAGCGGATGTGAATACCAGTTTTCGAGCTCAATCGGACAGCCTCACTGTTGTAGGTAGTTCGGTCAGGCTACTTCTGTTGAGCGGCCGATCTCGACAGCTACCAGCGGCGATACCCCACGTCTGACCCCTCACCCGGCTACCGAGGGTTAGAGTGCGATCGAGACAGGCCGCAGTGCCTACCGGTCGACTCTTTGTAACGAGCCGGCAGAGTGACCCCAGTGCGCAGGAGCACCTAATGACCCCAGATCAGAACACCGCCGCAGCTACCAGTCGGGCGTGGGTGGTTCGAGGAGGCAGTCGTGGTGAGGCCGAGGCCTCCAACCTGGCCCAGGGCAGGAGCGCCATCGGCTGGAGTGAAGTCCCAGACCTAACGAGCGTCACGACGCGCGAACAAGTTCAGACCATCGTCGATGAGCAGTACCCTGACGGGTCTCCCCAGAGTCGAGGAGCCATGACCGGCCAGCTGTGGAGCTTCCGGAACGCGATCCTGCCTGGCGACCTCGTTGTGCTGCCGCTCAAGACTCAGCCTGGATACATGGCCGTCGGACGCTGCACAGGTCCGTACTTCTACGATGAGGCGGCTCCGAGATGGGGACGACACGTCCTGCCGGTGGATTGGCTGTCCGAGCACATCTCCAAAGACGTCTTGGGGTTGGATTTGCAGGCCAGCGTGAACGGTGCGAGGACGGTCTTCGAAGTCGAGCGCAACAACGCCGCAGCTCGATTGCTGACGGTGTTGGAACGCGGCGACGACCCGGGGCGCAACCTCGCAGCCGAGGGCCAGGAGCCGGTGCGTAGGTGGTTGCTCGACCAAGCCTTGCTGGAAGAACTGGCTAAGGCCGACGGGCCTCTGCGTCCAATGGATGCCTATGCGCGAGTGGAGGATCGTCTTCGTGGCCAACTAACCGACTACGAGTTGGCGCCGTTCCGTCCAGACGATGACACGCCTCGTTGGCGCCTCAACCTCGGCTGGAGCACCACCGATATGGTTGCCGCCGGCTGGATGACGAAGGGTCGCGAAGGCTGGGCTGTCACCGACGCCGGCCGGGAGGCCTTGGCCTCGCATCCGGACGGTGTTGGGCTCGAGGTCGACTCGGAGCAGGCCTACCGCGAAAAGCTGAAAGCCCGACGGGAATCGTCCCCCGAGGACCCGGGTTATGCGCAGATTCTGGAGGCGGCACTCGAATTGCTCGAGCCGGGTCAGTGGACCAGCTACAGCGATCTCGCGGCGGTGGCAAAGACGAATGTCCAGACGGTGGGCAACTTCATCAACCGCACGTCAGTAGAGGGCGCCCACCGCGTAATGGGGAAAGATGGTCGTCCGGCGGCTGGTTTCGCCTGGACGGACGGGAGACCCGGCACGCAGCGAGAGG
>JALHFX010000092.1 GCA_022837595.1 Propionibacterium sp. | reverse complement strand
TCGAAGGCCTGCACAAGATCGCCGAGTTCGTCGCCCAATGATTCCGACCACACCGCGAGGCACCCTACTGCGCTCCGGACGCTGCGGACTGTCCAACCCACAGGGCCCACCTCGGGCTCGCGTGAGGTGATCCCCGGTTCGCAGGCGTTGGTGGAACATGCCCCGCACCAAACGGGATAGGGGCCGCGCATACGCTTTCGTCATGGGTGCAAGGCAATGTCGGCCGTTGAGCCATCGCGTGTGGTGGCGCTCGTTGGTGCTGGGCGCCTTCTTCATTCCTGCGGTCGCGGCGCAACCCTACGAACCCTACGATCCGCGGTACACCAGCGATCGCAATCCCCAGCAACTGAAGGATGGGAAAGACGATGGCGGTGGACGACACCATGATGTTCACGAGACAGTGCGCGTTCGTGACCGGAAAGAGCCGTCCCTGCTTGCGGATTATGATCAAGGTAACCACGTCCCTCGGAGGCTGATGAACACCTCGCTGCTGGCTGGGGTGAAACCGGTGTCACCATGGGCGATTGGGACGGGCCGAAGTGGTGCTCGCAGACGTTGTGGAGGTCGTCGTAGCGTACGTTCTGCGGGATCTTCCGCGTCACCTCTCGCGCTTACTTTCAGGTGAGGCACCTCGGAGGGCGGTCAAGATGGATCCTCCAGATCACACCAGGCGCGGCATAAGCGGATATGACGCGAAGCGTTATAGTGGGTGAATGATCAGATCCTTCCGGGACCCGGCAACCGAACGGCTCTGGTCACGGCAACGAGTCAAGACCATAGATCCACGCATTGAGCGGGTCGCCCTGCGGAAACTGATGATCCTGGACGCCGCCGAGGTCTTGGAGGACCTCCGAGTTCCTCCGGGGAACCGGCTTGAGGCACTCCGCGGTGACCGGGCAGGACAACACAGCATCCGGATCAATCAGCAGTGGCGGATCTGCTTCACCTGGACCGACGCTGGACCCACTGGCGTCGAGATCGTCGACTACCACTGAGGAGGTGCCACCCATGACGACCATCACACCCATCCACCCGGGTGAGATCCTGATTGAGGATTTCCTAGAGCCCTTGCAGATCAGTCAGAACCGGCTCGCGGTGGCGATCGGAGTGCCCCCGCGTCGGATTAACGAGATCGTCCACGGCAAGCGGCGGATCACCGCCGATACGGCACTCCGGTTGGCGCGCTACTTCGGCACCAGCGACCGGTTCTGGCTCAACCTCCAGACCCGCTTCGACCTCGAAATCGAGAAGGACCACCTCGGGAACACTCTTGACCAGATTGAGCCGCTCAAAGCCGTCTGACTTCAGACCACGTAGTGGTGCTTTCGGGCGAACGAGGCGTTTCGGTTTCAGCGCCACCCGTTGAGGATAATCGTTCCTTCAGCCACCTGGGTTGCGTACAACCAAGACGTTACCCACGATGACCGGGATGCTTCTCGCAGGCTCGTGGACGGGCATTCTCACTGGAGTGACGCTAACGCGACACTCCGAACCTATGCGGTGCTGGCGGTGGTGTGGGTCCGAATATCTGGGAACGGATCGGCTGGCGGCGCCTGCTATGGGTGGTGTTGGCGCAGAACCGCAGGAATAGCGTGCACGTGTTGTTGTCCCGCTGTCGCCCGACGTCCCAACTCAATCCTCGCGCTCCAGAGTCGGTTGTGCCGTGCGGAGTCCCCTGTCGGCTACGCTGTGAGTACTGCAATCGCCACGGCTGTGGTAGCCCGAGGATTGAACGCCGCCTTCTTCATGGAAAAGCCTGGGTCGATCGTCGTCGCGAGCTACTTGATTGTCAACGGTGTGATCGCCTTGGTGGGGATATCGAATCGAGATTCAGCGGAAACTCCAAGCGATCTGGCCTGCTCACCAGCCACACCGTCTACAACCTGGAGAGGAACAACAACTTCTCCAGTGAGAAGGCCGCCCGCGACCTCGGGTTCCACAGCCGCCCACTCGCCGAAACCGTCCGAGACACGGTCGCATGGCTGCGCGACGAGAGGTATGTGTGACGGCCCCGCTTTGTGGACGCCGGCGCGGGTCGGGTGACATGCTCCCTGCCCTGGGCGTAACGTGAGGGAGTGCGTACTCCATCATTTCGGCGCCTGGCAGTCGTGTTGGTTGCTGTGCTTCTCGGGATGTTTCTGTCGTCCTGCGGCGCCAGGGACGCCGAGCCGGCCACCGGTTCCCCGCAAGCCCTGCCGCCGGTGATCGCCGAGGTGGCGGAATTGGACGGCTCCACCTTCGAGATCACCCCCGCCCAGCCGCTGGTCGTGAATGCGCCCGACCCCACCAAGTGGACGGGCGAGGCGTCCGATGATTCGGTGGCGGAGTTCGTCCCCGGCGAGGACGACGGTTCGGCCCTTTTCAACCCCGGGTTCAAAGCGAAGGGATCCGGGTCGACCGACGCCACCATGACCGCGCCGGACGGGACCGTCTATGCCTTCACGATCGTGGTGAGGTAGGGCTCCAGCGCCAACCGAGCCCGGGGCGACGTCCTTGACGACTTCCTCAATCTTGACGACTTCCTCAATGATGTGGGCGTCGCAGCCACGCGCGACACATGGACCCGCATTCACGCAACGACAAGGCCGTTCGGCACGATCGCAGAGGTCCCCTTGCCGAGCTCGCCAAGCCCATGTGTCCGCCAGACATTTGAGATCCGCGCGAGGCAGACCTAAGGTCGATCCAAAGTTCGTCGCATCGAAGTGGCGTTTCGGCTCGGAAAGGGGAACAGCTCTCGGCCCTCGTGTCTCGTCGAATCTCACGTGGGCGGCCGTGGTGAGCCGACGGCGGGCAGACGCGAAGGGAAGCCAAATGCAAGGCTCAACGAGCTTGTCAGATCAACAATGGGCGCCGAGCAGACGTGCCTTCTTGGGCGCGGCGGCGATAGGCGGCCTCGGAATGCTACTCGCCGGCTGTTCCGGTGACTCCTCGGTCGCAGCAGGAACTGCGTCCGAACTGCGTGGTCCGCCGGTAAAAGGAGGTACCCTGCGCGTCGGATTCGTGGGCGGGGGAGCCGCAGACACTCTCGACGGAGCGATTGCGACAAACTTGGGCGATCTCGCGCGGGCCATCAACATGTACGACACGCTCACCACCCACGATGACGACTACCACGTGCAGCCGATGCTCGCGACCTCGGTCACCCCGAATGCCGATGCGAGCGTGTGGACGGCAGAACTGCGCACCGATGTGAAATTCTGCGACGGCCGCCCGATGACAGCACGCGATGTAGTGGCAAGCATCGAACGCATCATCGACCCCACGGACCCGAAGAACGGAGCCGCAGGCCTCGCAACTCTGGCCGAAGTCGTCGCGACAGGTGAGCACACCGTCGAATTCCGGTTGCGCTCGCCGGATTCGTCCCTGGATGACGTGCTGGCCAAATACGATATGACGATCGTGCCCACAGATTTCGATGTGGCCAACCCCATCGGTACCGGGCCGTTCATGCTCGACCGATTCATTCCGGCGCAACTGACCGTGTTGAAGGCGAACCCATATTACTGGGGTGAGGAGGGTCCCTATCTCGACAGCGTCGAGCTGCTGAATTTCAACGACACCGATGCGCTGATCAATGCTCTGCTCTCCACCCAGATCGACGTCGCCGCGCAGATACCTGCGGCGTTATCCGAGGTGATCGCCTCTGACACCCGGATGCGCGTCCTCGAATGTCAAACCGGCGTGTGGTTGCCGTTCACGATGCGCTGTGATGTCGCACCTTTCGACGACGAGCGGGTGCGGCAGGCCTTCCGGCTGGCGGTCGACCGCGACCAGATGATCAATCAGGTGCTGTCGGGGCACGGACGGGTGGCCAATGACATGTATGCACCCCTGGATCCCGCCTACCCTGATTTCCCGCAGCGCACCCAAGACATCGGCCAGGCGAAACGGCTGCTGGCCGAAGCCGGCTACCCCGACGGGTTAGCGATCGAGTTGGTGACCGCACCCATCCAAGCAGGCGTTGTGGAGGCCGCCCAGGTGTTTGCCGAGCAGGCCGCGCAGGCCGGTATCACCGTCACGATCAACCGGATGGATCTCACCAGCTATTGGGCCGGCTACCTCGAATACTCCTTCTCGCAAAGCTTCTGGTACACCCGCAATTTCTTGCCGCAGGCCAACAACGGGTCGATGCCCGACTCGCCGTTCAACGAAACCCATTGGGACGACGAAGAATTCATCCAGCTTGTCGAGCAGGCCCGGGCCACGACTGATGAGCCCATCCGCAACCAACTCATTCAAGACGCCCAACAGATCATGTACGACCGGGGCTCGCTGATCATCTGGGGCTTCGCCGACCAATTGGACGCCTACCAGGCCTACGTCGGTGGCCTGGTGCCGAACGCGACCGGTCTGCCGCTGTCGGGATTTCAGCTTCACCGAGTCTGGATCGGTGAGCTCGTGTGATCGGCCGGACGATAGGCAAACGCCTGGCGGTCAGCGTCGTCATCCTCTTCGTCGTGTCGATGCTGATCTTCTTCGCGACCTTGTTATTGCCCGGCGACCCGGCGCAGGCAATCCTCGGGCAACAGGCCACCCCCGAGCGCATCGCCGCGATCCACGAGCAGATGAATCTGGACGAACCGGCCTGGAAACGCTATCTGTTGTGGCTGGCGGGCATCGTCCACGGCGATTTCGGTGTGTCGGTGGCCACCGCTCAACCGGTCGCCGAACTCATCGGTGAGCGGGTCGGCGCATCCTTGGTGCTGATGGTGTCCGCAGCCCTCATCGCGGTTCCGGCCGGCATCCTGATCGGCATCTATTCCGCGCTCCGCCGTGGACGCCCGGCCGATTCGGCGATCACCGGCATTTCACTGGTGCTCGCGGCACTGCCCGAATTCGTTGTCGGTATCGCGCTGGTCACCTTGTTCTCGACCACCGTCTTCCAGGTGCTGCCCGCAGTCACCATGCAACCGCCCGGCACGAAAGTGTGGGATTTCCCCGAGCAACTCGTTTTGCCGGTTGCGGTGCTGGTGCTGGTGGTCACCCCCTACATCGCACGCATGATGCGCGCCACGATGCTGGAGGTGCTCGATTCGGGATATGTGGAGATGGCCCGGCTCAAAGGCGTCCCCGAACGTCAGGTGATCCTGCGCCACGCCTTACCCCATGCGATCGGCCCGGTCGCCCAAGTTATCGCGATCCAGCTGGCCTGGATGGCCGGCGGTGTGGTCGTCGTCGAATTCTTGTTCCGCTACCCGGGGCTCGGGCAAGCCCTCATCGATGCGGTGAAATACCGCGACGTGATGGTGGTGGTGGCGATCACCTTGATCATTGCCACCGTATACATCGCGGTGAACCTGATCGCCGACATCATCGGCATCATGGCCAACCCGAAACTACGCACGGGGGGAGGCGAATAAATGTCGGATCATCAGGAACCATCGTCATCCTCGGTGCTCGTCGAGGACGCCAGACCCAGGCGCCGGTACGGCACCCTCGCCCGTTTTTGGAGCCAACGACAGGCGAAGGTAGGCGTCGTCCTCACCGTGATCGTGCTGCTGTTCGCTATTTTCGGCCCGCTGCTGGTGCCGTGGGCGACCGGATTCACCGCGACCGAATTCGTTGGGCGGCCCTTCCAGCCCGATGGATTATTCGGCACCGACAACCTCGGACGCGACATCTGGTCACGATTCCTCGCCGGTGGCCTCCGCCTCATCGTCTACGCGGTGCTCGCCACCGCGCTCGGGCTCGTGCTCGGGCTGGGGCTCGGCATGCTCGCCGCCTACCTGGGAGGCCGGTTGGATTCACTCATCATGCGAGGCAACGATGTGCTGCTGGCCATTCCGCAGCTTGTCGTGGCGTTGCTCGCGGTGACGGTGCTCGGGCCGAAGGGATGGGTGCTGGTCACCGTGATCGGTATCACCCATGCGCCACGCATCGCCCGGGTCGTGCGATCGGCGACCCTGGACGTCATCAACGAGGACTACATCCGCGTCGCTCAGATGTATGCGATGCCGCGCAGACGCATCCTGATGCGCGAAGTCATGCCGAATATCACCGGTCCGGTAGCGGTCGAGGCGGGACTTCGCTTGACCTACTCGATCGGGGCGATCGCGTCCTTGTCCTTCCTGGGACTCGGCATCCAGCCACCAGCCGCGGACTGGGGTTTGATGATCAACGAGAACCGTATCGCCTTGTCGCTCCAGCCGGCCGGGGTGCTGTTACCCGTGACCGCGATCGCGGTGCTGACGATAGGGACGAATCTCATCGCCGACGCGATCGCGCAGGCGTCCGCGAACCCGAATGTGGGTGGACGCTGATGCCAGGTAAGACGACGACGAGCCACAAACAACAGCGTCCGGCCAAGCAGGCGGTCAGCACGCGCGACCAAGGCACCGCCTGGCATTCCCGGGTGAGCGCCGGCGAGCATATCCTCGAAGTCGATGATCTGACGATCTCGCTGGCCGAGACCGGGCGCCCCGTCGTGCAAGACGTCAACCTCAATTTGATGGCGGGCGAGATCCTCGGACTGGTCGGCGAATCCGGATCTGGCAAGACGACGGTCGGGCTCGCCTTGCTCGGCCACGTCCGCCGGGGGCTCGTGCACTCGGGCGGCGAGGTCTATCTCTACGCTTCGCACAGCGATCAGCCGGTCGAAATGATGACGCTGGACGAGGCGTCGAAACGGTCCTTGCGAGGTGCTCGGGTGAGCTACATTCCGCAGGATCCGGCGCTGTCCCTGGACCCGGGAATGAGGGTTGGCAAGCAGATCCGTGAGGTGCTCGATGTCCACGACTATGGCTCGGCGGATCATGATCGGGACCAGCGGGTGCGATCGGTGCTGCGCGAGGTGGGGTTGCCCGATGACGACTCCTATCAGCGGCGTTGGCCGCATCAGCTTTCCGGCGGGCAACAGCAGCGCATTGGCATCGCGATGGCCTTCGTCATGTATCCCGACGTGATCGTGCTCGATGAGCCCACCACCGGTCTCGACGTCCGGACGCAGGAGCAGGTGCTCGAGACGATCCGTCAGATGACGGTGACGAACAATGTCGCGGGGCTATACATCACCCACGATCTCGCGGTTGTCTCGGAGATCGCCGACCGGGTTGCTGTTATGCGTGGTGGGCAGATCATCGAAACCGGCACCGCCGAACAGGTGTTGCGCCATCCTGCTCGCGGCTACACGAAACGTCTTGTCGCCGCCGTCCCCGATTTGGCAGGCAAGAATCAGCTCGGCCTGCTCTCGGAAATCGACGCCCAAACCTCGGCGTTCATCACAGGCGAGATGGATGCGATGACCGAGGACGCTCCGAGTTGTACGTCTACCGGGGCGACGGCCGTCGAGGAATCTCATTCGCACCAGGAATCGCGGCATGGTGAATCGGACGATAGTGACTCTCCACACGAGGGATCACCGCGTCGGGCAGCCCAGCATGGGGCGGAGCCGCTCGGAGAATCACAGAATCAAGCCGTGCCTGCTGCCGAATCGGAGGTCGTATTGGAGGTGCGTGATCTGAGCGTCGCCTATGGGCGTCATCAGGTGTTATATGGGGTTGATCTTCGCCTTGCGCCGGGCCGCTGCACGCTGCTGCTCGGCGAGTCGGGGTCGGGCAAGACCACCTTGGCGCGGGCTATTGCAGGGATTCTCGACACTTCTTTCACCGGCTCGGTGGAGTACCTCGGTGAGCCGCTCGCCGAATCCACCCGCAAGCGGACGACAAAACAGCGCGAACAAATCCAGTACATTTTCCAGTCGCCGTTCTCGTCGTTGAATCCACGCCGGACGCTGGGCCAGTCGCTGGCGGTCCCTCTCGAAATGTCCGGTGAATTGGACGCCCACGAGCGCGGTGAACGTGTCCGTGACGCCCTTGATGCGGTGCAGTTGGGGCGGCAGTTCTACTATCGGCGCCCCGGGGATCTGTCGGGAGGGGAGCGGCAGCGCGCCGCGATCGCGCGAGCGCTGGTGAATATGCCCTCGGTGCTGGTGTGTGACGAGATCACCTCGGCGCTCGACGTGTCGGTGCAGGCCAGCATCATCTCGCTGCTGCACACGATTCAG
>JALHFX010000091.1 GCA_022837595.1 Propionibacterium sp. | reverse complement strand
CCCACGCCCCGCCGGACCACCCCGGCGGGGCGTCCCCATCTCAACCCATCGTCACCGACCAAGACGTCGCCATCGTCAAACAACGCGACGGACGACACCACTGAGACCCGCCAAGATGACGTTACAGTCCAGCAGCCGTCCGAGCCTCATCGACAAGTTCATCCAGGATGGGAATCAGGGTGGGGATTTCGGTCGTCGCCGCGCGCCACACGATCTCATAGTCGATTTCGCCGTACTCGTGGGCGATGATGTTCCGCATCCCAATGACCTTACCGAGGTCGGGCACGCGGTCGGCCGTATCGGCATCGTCCCTGCGGACACGGTTCAACGCCTCGCCGAGAATCTCCAGCTGACGCTTGATCGCCGAGTGGATGACAAGGTTAGATGTGAACTCGGCCTCGGTCTTTCCGTCGGCGAATTCTTGGACGAGCCTGGCCGCCTCGGCCGCGTCCCACAGATGCGCACCCACCTCAGGCCGCATAGATATCCTGCGCGTCGCTGAAGGCCGATGCCTTGAAGAAGGGGTTCTTAACCGAGCGCTCCATAACGAGGTCGACGCTGCGACCGATGATGCGTTCCAGCTCGAACTTCAAATCGAAGTAATCATGAAACAGGTTCTCCCGCCCCGGCCGGAACGTGACGAGGAAGTCGACATCGCTTGTCTCCGGATCAAACCGGTCGGTGAGCACTGAGCCGAAGACACGGAGCCTCTCCACGCCGTATCGCTCACAGGCGCACCGAATCGCTTCCATATCGAGAAGCACGGCAATCTCCATGTATCAAGTCTCCCATATGGTGTGCGGTTCGACGGGCGGAATCTTCGGCGTCCGCCTAGAGAGGCGCTATCGCCCGGCCCAGTACCTGCGCCAGCCGTTCGTTGCTGCCGATGGCTTGGCTATAGGAACGTGCCGCGATGAACTCGTCGCGGCCGGGCTCGCCCGGTATGAACTTCGCGGGATCCAGCCACCATCCGGCCTCCTCGGCCAGCTGAAAGAAGAACACGAACTGCGCCCGAGTGTTTCCCTCCCTGAAACCGTGGGACGAAGAAGCGGGCACTGCGCGACTACCTGCTGACCCGGCCGCGATCAGCCCCGATCACCATGTGGTTGCGTATGGGGCCGAGCATCAACTTGCTGCGCGACATGCTTCCGGGCGAGTGCCGATCGAAACCGTACTCGACGCGCCAAGACCGAGCAATCGGTTGATCTACCTGCGCACACTGCTCCTCGACGCCGGTGCCCAGCCACGCGACACCAAGACCAGGAGGCAGCTGATCGCCTGGACGACCCGCGCCATCAACGAAGCACCCGTCGAGCACCGCCAAATGCCGCGCACCTACACCCGGTGGATGTTGACAGCGGCGATATCGCCATCGGCGCTGCCCGACACGTCAAGGCCTCACTGCGCGGCCTGGTCGCCTTCCTCAACTGGGTCGACGAGCAGCACACTCCATTGCAGAGCCTCACCCAAGCACAGATCGAAGAGTTCATCGGGACTGTACATTAAACGGTGTAACTCGGATCTAGGAGTTACACCGTTTAATGTACAGTCCCGAAGACGGCGGGAGACCGGCACACACCCGCGCAGCCGGAGCAGACCGGACCTTCACCAACGATCTGATTGCGGCAATTGAGGATGTTTGGCTGCGAACGAGGACGGGCAACCTCAACTACTGTCCACAACCCTTGAGGTTTACACCTCTCATGTTGTAGACTGTGAGCGTGCGGGACGTCGAGGTCGGACTCGTTGAGGAGTGGCTACTCAACCTGTCCGACGACGACTACGACCTGATCATCGCCGCACTCGAGGTACTCCAAGACGAGGGGCCCTCGTTGGGTCGTCCTCTGGTCGACACCATCAAGGGCTCACGTCACAAGAACATGAAGGAACTCAGACCCGGATCGGCAGGCCGCTCCGAGATCCGGATTCTGTTCGCCTTCGATCCAAAACGCCGCGCGATCCTGCTCGTCGCCGGCGACAAGAGCCGCGACTGGGCCCGCTGGTACAAGCGCCACATTCCAGTGGCCGACCAGCGGTTCGATGAGCACCTGGACACCCTGCGAAGGAGGGGCTGACATGACGAACCTGGACCAACTGAAGCAGCGCCGGCCTGCCCGGCGCGAGAAGGTCGATGCCCACAAGGACCGCATGATCGCCGAGACCCGCGCGTGGCGGCTTCGGGAGTTGCGCGAACAGTTTGACCTCACCCAGGTCGAACTCGCCGCAGAACTCGACGTCAGCCAGAACCGGGTCTCCCGCATCGAACGCGGGGACATCGACAAGACCCAGGTCGATACCCTGCGCCGCTATGTCGAGGCCCTCGGCGGCAAACTCCGCCTCGAAGTCCAAGTCGGAGACGACACCTTCCAAATCGCGTAACACCACGCGGCACGAGCGGATGTTCAAGAGGGATCGGTTGGTGCGGCAGCATGATGCCCACGATCGGGAACCGCTCTTCCCCGGCGACTGAGGCAGGGAAGGCGGGCGGGCTATGCGCCAAACCGTTAGGCTCATCGGGGGCGGTAGTCATGGCAGTCAGTGCCGTTCGGTGTCAATGGATGCTCGCGGCGTGTGTAGTTCTCGTGGTTGCCGTGGCGCTGGTGGTGGCGGTCGGCGTGATCCCAATGGTCCGTGTCGCGACCGTACCGAACATCAGCCACGAGGATGCGGTGCCGGCCTTCTGGATATCGGTCGGCCTTCCCCTTCTCTCGGCGGTGGTCCTCCTGTTCATTGCGGCGCTGTCGAAGGGTCGAAGCCAGCTCTCAACGTCCGGGCTCGTCGTCACGGATATCGCGGTGCTGCTGCTTGGGTTTGTCCTCAGTGACGCCGCGCTCGCATTCCTCGAGGCAGGTCCCTCTTTGCGGACCGTCACGATGCTTCTCTTTCTGTGTGTTGCAGCAGATGCCGTGGCAGGGGCGTTGACTATCATGACAGCGTTTCTACGTCCCAGGACACCGGCCGAGGGTCTAGCTAGGCGCTCTTGGCGACTGGCCACGTGTCGGTTACCAAGTAGCGAGTGCATGCTCGTCGGCCAACTCGCGTTCGATGCGAGCTAACTCCTCGCATGCTTCGTCCAGGAGAGCCATCGTTGCGCGCGAGGCGACAATCCGGCTCGGGGAGGCGACTCCGGGGAGGACCAGCAGGGATGCTGTTACCTGACTCAGCGCGATGAGGGCACCCTGGGCAGGGTCAGCGAGCCCGGCGTTTGTCCGCCCTGCCAACTTCCACACCTCCCCGTCCATGCCTGACTGGTTGAGACGCACACCCTTGGGGTAGGAGTGCACCTCGTGGCTTGCCCAGGTGTAGTACGGGCGGAGGTGGTCGATTCCCGCGATGACCTCCAACTCCTCGAACGTGCGCCTCTTCAGGCCGGGAAGGTCTCCAGCCCAGCCCATCTTCCGGTCCAGGCTGGGAAAACGTTCCAGCACTCTTGCTTTGGCCTCCCGGAGGGCCGTCATCTCGTCCTGGGAGAAAGGTTCATGGTCGATGCGCTCGGCGTATTTCTGGTGCTCTTCGGCGTCCATCAGGTTGGTGATGTGATCGAACAGCAAGAACTTCAATCCGATGTCGGCGTGCTCCGAGGTGCCCCCGTACTCAGTGAGGACTGAGGTGACGACTGCTCCCTCATGCATGCTGCGGCTGATGGCGTGAGCAGCCTTGGGGAATCCGCCCTCCAGCAGAGACAGCACCTCCAAGGACTGGCGACAGGAGCGCGCATGAAGTCCGCTCGCTGCTTCTAGGAGCGCTCTAGCGTTCTCGTCGTCCTCATCGCGGTGGGAGGCTTCTTGGTAGCCCTCGGCTCCCATCGCTTGGCAGGCGACAGCAATCATGTAGTAGAGGTCAAGAGCGCTACCCCACCGCTGACGGAGCCGCTTCTCGAACCCACGGTCGAGGCGGCGCCGGTTGGCCAGCATCCTCGGTGCGTCAGCCTTTAGAGCCGCTGCCACCTGGGGAGTGCCTTCGTCGGTGAGCACTTCCAGAGCCTCTACTAGGCCGCGCTGCGCAGACTCTTCCGGCGACAGGCCGGACGCCTCATGCTTCTGCGCCAGAGCCTCCGCGATTCGCAGGTAGGCGTCACCTGGCTCCGAGTCTCGGCTCAGGAGTCGCCTGACGCCCTGCCTGCGCGCTGCCAGCCAGTACCGCAGTCTGGCGCGCCATAGTGCTGTCGTTGAGGAAATACTCACTCTTGAATCGTGCCAGTGACCGCCGACACTCCAGGAGATGGTCGCAACCGAATAGGTCTGGGCGGTCCAATGAGTACCCCCGGGGGCCACGGGTGAAGTTTCCGCCCGGTGCTGATCTCCCGCGTTATGGTGAACCTGCCCTGGGGCATGCAGCGGAGGGGTCTGGGCATCTGCGGGAAGGTGCCTCTGACATGGGCTTTCGGAGTTTCACTGAATAGCCACTTTTTATGCCCGCGTCTACTAAGCATGATGCTTAGTAGACGCGGGTTTCGTCGTTTCGGGATGTGTTTAGGAATAGCCACAACTAACCCCAAATCTCACCTCGTAGCCCCAAAGCCAGCCGCAGATTCCCAGAACCTTGCTTAACCGGCCTGACTACAGCCGATCACACACCCGTCACCAAGGGCCCAGGTCTGTTGGTTTTCAGCGACCAGCCGGCTGAGGCTTCACCTTCAAGGCTGGTCGGCCCGGACGTTCTGGTGCTCGTCGTGTTCGTCTGATTCGCCCGGGTCGCCGAACACGTGGGTGAGGGCGTTGGCCATGCGGGGAGCCATGTCCTTAGCCCGCGGACTGGCGGGAAATACTGGTCACACGTCGGGCACTGCTTGGCGTCAGTCGCACCGAACAGTTCTACTTCGACGAACCGCTCGGGCGCGGCCTTGGAGTTGACTACGGATGGCTCGGTCTCGTCGACACCTGGCCGGCCCGTCACTCTTTGTGGCGAAACTGCCGTGCTCAGTGGAGACGATGAAGCCGACGACAATTCTGCGAACCTTTTGAGAGTCCAACGATTCGGACGCAGCCCGTGACCCTCCGCCGCCCTAAATTGAGCGGTGTCCCCGGGAGGTGCCATGAGGTCGTCATCCGCCCGTCGGTCGCGTGTCGCGATCGCGCTCGTTGTCCTCATCGCCGCCGTAGCGATGCCCAGTCGGGTGTACGCCGAAGATACCCTTGCGGCACCGCCCGTGGCAGTCACCCCCAACCCCCTCGTCCTCAAGGACGGGGCCGCGACGGCGACACTGAAGAACCTGACGGGCATTGATGTGCCCGTAACGGCTTCCGTGGTCGACAAGTCCGGAAACCCCGTCGAAGTGGGCTTCCCAGACGTGACCGGGGACGCCTCTGCGACACTCACTCTGCCTCCTGGTGGGACGGTGCTGCTCGAGTTGCGACCTGAATCGGACACGGAACTCACCTTGGTGGTTACCGTCCCACCCGTTCCGGATGGCTGGCCGACCGGTGCGGTCGTGCGCACCCCAGTTGGCGCGGCCAAGAACAAGGCGTTGCCTGCGGTTACAGAGTGGCAGGCAACGCACAGACTATGGGCAACCCCTCCGTGGGGAAGGACCGATGTCCTGCCACTCACCGACCAGTGCGCAGCGCTGAAGTTGCCAGATTCTGGGGAGGTCGGCACGCTCCAGGGCGACGGCCGGTCGCTGCGCGTGAAGGCTTCGTGTGCCACCCCAGAGGATCACACTGTGCAGCTGACTTTCGGCGACGTCCCGTGGCTACCCACCACCTACAAGGGCACGATCGACCTTATCGAGGGAAGCGACACCGGGAAGGTCGCCGTCACAGTCGTGTCCACGTCAGTGTGGTGGCTGCCATTGGGATTGCTGTTCGTCGGCGGTCTGCTTGCGGTGGGCCTTGAGTGCCTTCGACGAGTCGTCCGTCCCGAGATGGACGCCCGGGCGACCCTGAAAGAGGTCCGGAACCGGGTCACCGGCCAAGAACCGATCGACAGGAAGTTCAAATCGCGAGCAAAGGAACTTGGCCTCGAAGACCTCGAGACGTGGGAAATCGCCAAGATCGTCACGGATCGCACCGACGAATTGGAGTCCAAGCTCAACGACCGCAAGAAACGGGACGGGAGCCAGTTGCCTGCTATCGCCGAAGAGACCACCCAGCTTGACGACCTGCTCTCGGCGTGGGTTGGCGTTCCTGACAAGGTTGCCGCCCTGCGGGGCAGCCTGTCCAGACTGGAAGCGATCCCACTTATCGAGGACTCGATCAAGGAAAGCACCGGCGTCTGCCCCACGTCGACGGATGAGATGTCGGCTTACGTGAAGGCGGTCGCCGAGGACACTGCCTTCACGCTGGGTTGGCCGACGGACTCGCTCAGATACCTCAAGCGATACTCGGCCTGCACGGCCGACTTGTTCATGCATCTGGAGACGATAGGGAGCCGCACCCAGGCCGAAGAGCGTGTCAGTGTCAGAGACCTAGCTCCCTATTTCAAGAAGATCGCCGACCCGGCATGCGCGCCCACCACACCGAAGGTCGCCCCGTTCGGTGTGACGTCCCTGCCAGAGCCGCGCACTAAGCGCGGCTACCTCCGGCTGGACCTACCCCCGGACGCCAAAGCGGCCCGCCGCATCAGGGTCCGAGCGACGTGGTTCGACATACTCATCACTGTGGCCGCGGTAGCGGTGGCGCTTGTGGCTGGCTTCACCGTTCTTCGCGGAGCCGGACCGTTCGCCGGCCCTTGGTCGGTCGTACTCGCGATCAGCTGGGGACTCACGTCCGGAACCGTCGGTGGACAAGTGATGGACGCAGTAGTGCAGGCTCGCGGGTCGACGGCACGGCTACGCACCTGAGAGCAGTCCGACGCAGGAGACCGCGCCCCGAGCTCAAACCTTGGTTTGCGGCTCCGATTGCAAAGGGTTTGGATTGAAAGTCAGCGCTCGGTTCTGCGACCGGTCGATACGCCGATTTCCTCAGTGTCAAGGGCCATTGGTTTCTGCCCGTAGGCGGTCATGAAACCTGTCCGGTGATGCTCAACGGCAGATCGTTGGTCTTCTGTGCGTGATCGACGTGTGCAACGTCGCGCCGAGTGCTGGCAGCAGGACAGGCGCCAGCAGGTCCAGCGTTTTGCCCGAACCCGGCGGTCCGGTCATCCCGGGGATGCAATCCCACCACACCCTTAGCATCCAACCTTCGTCGGATTTGTTCTTGAAGAGACATAGAAATCGTCATCTACTCTCCGGCCTCTCCCCATCGGGCCGGCCCCAATCGCGACCCCACCAGCAGAAACCTCACGAGCACACCACCCCAGCCCCACATCCGACCACCCAATGGCCGGATTCTTAACGCTGAAACGGCAGGAAACCAGCCGCTAACCCGGCAGGAAAACCGCGCCGAAACGGCCTACCCCTAGACGATCACCGACCTTCACCGGCGACCAACAATTTGAACGTTGCATCAATCCGTTCCCAGGCGGCGCGACGGAGGGCCGCAGATACGCCGCCCAACCGGCTCGACAGAGGCCGAATGAGTCGTTTACATTTCCACTACAAGCCTCCAGAACCACCTTGGCAGTGATCAGTACGGAGTTCGTGACGACTGGTTTATTGTTCAATCTGCTGGAGAAGCTGTGCTTTCATCGGCACTCGCGCCTTGAGCAATACGAGAAAGGATCTATCTGTGACGTCTTCCGACCGGTCGGGGCCGCGGCCAGGTTTCATCGTTCATCGAGTCCGTCGCAGCCGAACAACTGCCGACACGCTTGACTTGGCATCTGCCTGACACCATCGCGCTCCTCGCTGTTCCGGCGATCTTCCTCGGCGGATGGATCAGCTCCCGGATCACCGATGACATCACGGTGCGGACGATCTGTGACACGATCGTTCGGATCGCAATCTTCGTTGCCGTGGTGATTCTGAACCGTCAATTGCTCGGAAGACACTGGCGTGCGTTCTGGTCGAGGCCCTGGAAGAGTATGGGGCTGGTTATCGCCGGTCTGGTCGCGATCCAAGTCGTGATCTCCGTGCTCTCGGCCTTGCTGCGACCGCTCGCGCACGAGGCAACTCATGGTGCCCAACAGACGCTTCCCGAAACTACCGGCCTGGGCGTCCTCATCCTTGTTTCGTTGGCACCGATGGTGACCGCACTGATCGAGGACTTCACGTTCCGCCATACCCTGCTGCTGAAGTTCCCGGTCTGGGGCCACTGGTGGTCTGCCGCCGCGCTCGTCGTCACCAATGCCCTTCTATTCGGCGCAGTCCATATCAACAACTTCGGCGGGGAATGGCTGCTGACGCTGACCTACGCCGGTGCTGGGCTCCTGATGAACCTGACCTATCTATGGACCCGGAACATCTGGCATGTGCTGCTCATGCACGGCCTCAACAACTTCATCCTGGCTGGACCGGTCACGGTGATCCTTGTCTACGTGCTGCAAGCAGCGGCCGGCTGAGGTAGGCGTCCGTTCTTCGCCCGAGCATTGCCCGATCCGGTCGTCCAGGAGCACCGCGTGCGGATCGTCCATCATGGGCGATGCTCACCCACCGCCATCGATAAGGCACAATTAGGGCTTACGGGGCCGGGTGGCCTCCGATCTTGCACCCAGATCCACCGAAGGACGTGCTTCATGACCAAACGAGGGTTTCCCGCCGCCGCTTTGACACTCCTGCTACTCGCCGGGTGCGCTGTCACACCCACCCCATTCGATCGTTCGCAGACCGGTGTCATCGACACCGAAGGGCTGACCGGGATCACCTGGCTGCTGGACACACTCGGCGAGGAACCGGTCTTATCAGAGACCTTCCCCTCGGTCACTTTCAACGATCAGGGAGGGCTCAACGGCTCCGGCGGCTGCAATGTGTATTCGGGCAGCTTCACCATCAATGCAACTCAGATCTACGTGGACGAGAGCCTGGTCTCAACGATGATGGCATGCGACGAGTCCGTCATGGCTCAGGAATCCAGCTTCTTCAACGCACTTCTGAAGGCGTCGTCCTTTGCCATCGCCGACGACACCCTCTCGCTGACCAGTGAAAGCGGACGCACGCTGGCCACTTTCAGCGCTCAATCCCAAAACCTCGCCGAAACCAGTTGGGTGGTCACCGCCTTCAACAACGGCCAGCAGGCGGTGGTGAGCGTGCTCGACGAAACCACGCCGACGATCGAGTTCACCTCCGAAACAGAGGTGACCGGACGGACAGGCTGCAACCAGATCAGCGGCACCGTCGTCACTGCTGGCGAGACGATCTCATTTGACGAATTCACCGCCACTGAGATGGCTTGCCCTGACATCGCCGGTGCCATGGAGCAGGACGCTCAGATACAGGCTGCCCTGCTCAGCGCGGCGACCTACCATGTCGAGGCCAACCGCCTGGAGATGCGCACCGCTGACGACCAACTCGCCATTCAACTGGTTCGCGTCTAGCGAGTCGTCGGCTATCTGCATCGGCACTGGTCCGGCACTGGTCCCGCACCGATCCGGCATCTGCCGCGACGACCCTCAGCGGCTACCGAAAGTTACACGGTCTGCCACTGCGGCTACCGATAGTTGCGTGGGCTACCGAATTTCCGGTAGCCCACGCAACTATCGGTAGCCGCTGGGATTGGGGCCGGACAGATCGGTAGCGGCTGAGGTTGGGCCGCGCTTTTCGGTAGTCGCTGAAAACGGACGACCGATACGCGGCGCCTCTTCGTCATTTCCGGCGCCTCTTCGTTACTTCCGGCGCCTCTTCGTTACTTCCGGCGCCTCTTCGTTACTTCCGGCGCCTCTTCGTTACTTCCGGCGCCTCGCAATGAGCCAGCCGCTGAGCAGACCCGCCAAGAAGACGATCAGCAGTGTCAGCCACAACGGGGAAGACATTCGGATCCACAACAGTGTGATGTTGGCCGGGTTGCGGTTCTGCGCGATGAAGAGGATTGCCACTATGCCAATGACGATACCGATCCACATGCGTGGAGTGATGTTGAGTTTCGTGCCCGAAGCACTTATCGGGTTCTTTCTGTCTGTCCGGTCCGTTGCGCCCGGATCGCCTGTCCCGCTCATAGTGTCACAGCCTTCCTGAGATAGCCCACGGCCAAATCGTCTCACCCCGACGAGGCGCAAGGCTCAGGTTTCGTCCGAGTCATCTCTCGTGCACCGGTTGGCGTCGATTTTGACCCCGGCGCACTACCCTTGAGACGGATATCTGAGGGTAATCAAACGCACAACATACGGGAGTCGATCATGTCAATCCTTGGCGATCTTTGGGCCGACGCCTATGACCCCGCTGTGCGGCGCACGCTTGACTACCCCGGGGGCACACTGATCGACGCTTTCGACAGGTTCACCCGTGAGTTCCGCGATCGACCAGCACTCGACTTCTTCGGTGCCCGAACTAGCTTCGGCGAGCTCCGGCACGCAGTCGCCGCCGTCGCAGGACATCTCTATGAGCTCGGAGTGCGTCGGGGAGACCACGTCGCCTTGTTGATGCCGACCTGCCCGCAGCATGTCATCGCTTTTTATGCGGTACTGGCTTGTGGCGCCACGGTTGTCGAGCACAACCCGCTCTACACGACTCGCGAGCTGACCCCACTCTTCAGCGATCACCATGCCCGAACCGCGATCGTCTGGGACGCAGCCGCGCCCGCCTTGGATCAGCTGCCCGACGATCTGCGCCCGAGCACCATCATCTCCATCAATATGATCGCCGCGATGCCGCTGCTCAAACGCTTGGTGTTGCGACTGCCGATCGCCAAGGCCCGCAAGAGCCGAGCCCAGCTCTCGAATCCTGCGCCAGAAACCATCATCTTTGAAGAGTTACTCAGGCCCGGACCTGCGGTGCCGGCAACCCAGCGTCCGCAGGCCGACGAGATTGCGCTGCTGCTCTACACCTCGGGAACCACCGGCACACCCAAAGGTGTGCCGCTCACCCATACGAACCTGCTCGCGTCCACCACCCAAGCGCAGGAGTGGGTGGTCTCGTTGACCCCCGGACACGATGTCTTCCTCGCTTGCCTGCCGCTCTTCCACGTCTTCGGCTGCTCGCTGTCGATGAACGCGGGCCTGACCGATGGTGCGATGCTGCACCTGATTCCGAAGCCCGAGACCGGATTGATTCTCGATGCAATCAAACGCTGCACACCGACAATGGTGATCGCGGTTCCCCCGTTGTTCGAGCGTATCGTCGACGGCGCAGCCGAGCGTGGTGTCTCGCTGCAAGGCATTCGCACCGGTATCTCGGGGGCGATGTCGCTGCGCGGGGAGCTGATCGGCAAGTGGGAGAAGGCCACCGGCGGTCTGCTCATCGAGGGCTACGGATTGAGCGAATGCTCACCGATCGTCACCGGCAACCCCGTCAACAAGACCCGCACCGCGGACTCGATCGGTATTCCCTTCCCCGATACGCAGGTACGGCTGATCGATCCGGAGAACCCGTCGCAAGATGTCCCATTCGGCGATCCCGGAGAGATCGTCGTGAAGGGGCCGCAGGTATTCTCCGGATACCTCAATCTGCCCGAGGGAGAGCCGGATGGTTTCTACGACGGGTGGTTCCGAACCGGCGATATCGCGGTGGCCGATGAACGCGGATTCCTGCACATCGTCGACCGAATCAAAGAGGTCGTCGTCACAGGCGGTTTTAATGTCTACCCCTCCGAAGTCGAGACCGCGATGCGCGATCAGGACGGCATCCGCGATATCGCGGTCGTCGGTTTGGCGAACGAGTTGGGTGCTGAAGAGGTCGTCGCCGCTGTGATCACCGCCGATGGGCTGCTACCCGACGTGCGACGCGATTACGCGGACCAACTCGCCAAGTTGAGCGGCAAATGGCGGCTGGACGAGGCTGGTCCCGATGTACGCGAATGGCTCAGCCAGGCCGGGGACGATCTGCACGAACGGCTGGATGCCAGCGGCCAGCAGATGCGTGAACGGTTGGAGAATCTCGACGCAAAGGCGCGTGCCTGGATAGACGAAGAAAGCGCTGCGCTGCGGGAGCGGCTCGAAAAGCTCGATCTGCCGACCAGACTCGCTATCTGGCGCGATGGCCTGCTCGACGGCGCTGGCGCCAACGATCCAAACGACGAGGATCAGCAACCGCGGCGATCCGAATGATCAGCGGCGAGGACGTAGCCTGACCGGAGGCATCGGTGGTGCCTCGATCTCGTTTTCATCATCGGTGCGGCGGGTCATCGGGAAATTGTTCGGGTTATCACCACCCGCCTCTGCCCCAATGCCAGCCTGCCAGTTGGCCCGCCAAGCCATGATCTCCTCGTGGCTACGCCCGACAAAGTTCCACCAGCCGACGATATCCTCGCCAAACGGCTCGCCACCGATGACCACCGCGCGCACGACCTCGCCGGCATTCGCGTGGGCCTGGAGCCGGAGCTTCTGCTGACCGGCAGCAACATAGCCAAGGCTGCCTGCCGACACTTTCGTGTCGTTTACTTGGACCGTGCCGGTATCGGCCAGTACCCCGAATTCCCAGCTCTTGGGCAGATCGATGATCAACGGATCATCGGTGGTGAAGCGGATCTCGGCTGCGCAAAGCGGCGAGTAGACCTCAACCGGCGACTCGGCATCCCCGAACTCACCGATGAAGACTGCGAGCTCGTGATCGCCCATCCGCACGGGCTCTGTGGCGAAGAGTTCGAAATGGGGAGCCGTGAAACGCGCATCCGCCGGGAGCGCCGCCCAGAGCTGGATTCCGTGCAAAGGCCCAGGCGTGGAGTATTCGGTCTGCGTGGCGCCCCAACCCGCCGTTAGCAGCCCGACTTCACCAGGGTGAATGAGCTCATCTGTGCCCAAGGAGTCACGATGACGCAGCTCGCCCTCAAAGAGCCAGGTCAACGTCTGCAGCCCGGTATGCGGATGCCCCGCAATGCGAAGTGGCCGGGCATCAGGGCCGAAGTGGTCGAACAGACACCAGCCGCCGATCATCACCAGGCCCCGCTGCGGTATCAGCCGACCGACCTGGGTCGGGCTCGCGGCTCCCAGCGATGCCCGGTAAGGCTGCTTGACAACGACCTTGTTCACAGCTCCCACTATGCCCTACCTTCCGATCAGTGCTTCGCCATTTGAACCGCTTGAACCCGCGTTCGAGACTAGTCCGCAAATCGGCTCAACACCGCCACCAGAAAGTCGTCTGCGGGCGGACGCAGCGTCCACGTCGAATAGCGCTGCTCAAGCCGCAGCCCTGCGAACCGGGCGTCCGACTCGAACTCGTCAAAGTCATAGCCGCGGCCGGCACCGAAACCGACGACCAAGCGTCCGTCAGGCGCCAGGTGATCGCGCAACCGGACCAACGCGGGACGCCGCTCGGCCTCAGCGAAGAAGGTGAAGACGTTGCCGGCCGATACGACGAGATCGAATTCCGCTTGGGCACCGCTACCGGTCAGGACCTCGAATTCTGCAAGATTCTGCACCTCCCAGATCGCC
>JALHFX010000223.1 GCA_022837595.1 Propionibacterium sp. | reverse complement strand
AAGCGGTGATTCGCCGCAGAAATCGAACCGAATTCGATCATGGCCATCATTTGGCGGTCGGATTCACTGAAAACCTCGCGTTATTCGAGGTGCCCTTCAGAAACTTGCTCGTATTCAAGCTCTTTCCCACGTACGCAATCCGCCTTGAGGTCCTGCGTCCAACTTATATGGCTCGGATCGGTATCAATCACATCTTCCACTGGGGGCCACTGATCCTTCGGCTTTCCTTGGCACACCTTGGCGTATCGAACGCGATCGGCGTTATAGGCATCAATCAATCGACGTAGATTGCCTTCCAGCATGGATCTGCTCATGTTGTAGGCCCACGCATCCCGGTTCGTTTTCACCCCTTGAGAGTAGATGCCGAATATCGATTTCGCGCCTGCGCTCTCCTTGTCGCCCAGAGGGAAGAACCTATCGAAAGCCGGATCGCGCTGATTGATCCAGTCTCCAAAGTCGTTTGGCTGCAGGCACTTCCAGGTGACTCCGTCGATGCAGCCGGACCGTTCGATGATGTCGAGCTTCTCCTGCTGGCTCAGGTAGTCACCGATGTCGTGATAGTGAAGAACCCCAGGGCCGGCATGCTCCGGATCCTTCACCATGATGGTGATCGCAACAGGAGTGCGAGAACCTGATCCGAAGATCTTGCCGCCCTCTCGACGCGACTCCTCACCTGACGTCCGCTGATTTCCTCTCAGGTTGAAAACGTACAGGTGACTGAAGTCCTCGGTTAGGCACTTGCGCAAGCCACTCGCGACATCGTTGTCAATGAACGAGCCGTTGGTGACAAAGGCGACGATGCCACGGTCACGAATACGATCTGCGGCCCAACGGATTGCGCGGATGTATGAGTCGTAAAGTTGTTTTACTTGGGTGGCGGAGGATCGTGCAGCGTATGTAGCGCGTATGCGGCCGTCCAGGGTCGGGTAGTCGAGGTTCTTGTTGTTGTCGTTCTCGCTTGCCTGACCTGCTGAATACGGCGGATTCCCCACGATCACCCTGATCGGCTGCGCCAATTGGCGCTCGGCCCTGGCGTTGTTCTCCGGCAGCACGACCTTATCGACGAGGTCGTTCTCCTCGGTCATCTGGAAGGTATCGACCAGGATCATTCCATCGAAGGGGCGGTAGTTACCCGTCACCGCGTGGTAGGCCGTTTCGATGTTGATCGTGGCGATGTAGTACGCCAGCAGCACGATCTCGTTGGCGTGCAGCTCATGGTCGAACTTGTGCGGCAGGTGCTCGGGGTCGATCAGGCCGGACTGGATGAGCCGTACCAGGAAGGTCCCTGTGCCGGCGAAGGGATCGAGCCGCTCGGCCATCCGCGGGAAGGCGTTGTGGAAGAAGGTGTCGTAGAGGTTGCGGATAATGTCCTGCTTGGACTTGTCGCTCTTGGCGAGACTGATGCGCTCGCGCACGTTCTCATAGAACTTGTCGAGGCCTTCGGTCTCGGAGGCGATCGCCGACTCGCCCAGGCGGTCCACGATGCGTTGTAGCGCCTTGCCGACCGCGTTGTGCTCAGGGAAGTTGGTGGCCGCGAACAGCGCCTGGAACACCGGCAAGGTCAGGATGTGCTGGGCGAGCATTTCCACCGCTTCGCCCCTGCTCACAGCCGGATTGAGCGTGTCCTGCAGTCCTTTCAGGAAAATGTCGAACTCTGCTGCCAGCGTTGCATCGCGCGCGAGCAGATCCTCGATGCGGGCGATCAGCCGCTCGGCCACCTGGCCGATGCTCTTGGCCCACTCGCTCCAGTATTCGCGATCGCCGAGCTTCTTCGGGATCGCCGCATAGACGGCCTCGTTGATCGCATCGATCGGCAGATCAGGGAAGTCGAGCGGGAGCATCTCGCTCTCGCCGCTGCGTTCCTCGCCGGATTTTTCACCACTGCCGTCGATCACCGCAATCCGGCGCCGGAACTCAGCCTCGTCGACCAAGCTTTCGTCATGCGCCCGCAGCGCCTTGATGACCTTCCAGATTCCCTTGAACTGCGGGTCGCTGTCGATGTAGGCGTTGTAGTCCTTCACCTTCTCCGAGGGTATGCACACCGGCAAGATGATGTAGCCGTACTTCTTGCGGCCGGTGCGGTCCTTTCGCATAACGCGCCCCACCGACTGGACGATGTCGACGATCGACTCCCGAGTGTCGAAGAAGACCACCGCATCGAGGGTCGGGACGTCGATCCCCTCGGAAAGGCAACGCGCGTTCGAGAGGATGCGGCAGTCGCCCGCGTCGAGGTCGGCCTTGAGCCAGTCGAGGGCGCGCTTACGCGTGAGCGCGTTCATCGTGCCGTCGACGTGGTCGAGGTCGCAGCGCACCATGCCGGTCGGCTCGGCGCCGTCGTGGGCCTGCTGATAGACGGCGACC
>JALHFX010000090.1 GCA_022837595.1 Propionibacterium sp. | reverse complement strand
GCGGGAGCCTGTGGGAGACTAGGTCACTGCCGGACACCACATATTCCCCTGTTCTTCTTCCCACACGGAAGAGGGACAGGGGAATACCCATATACACACTTTTAATACGGTCTCAGCCAGTCAATACGGGATTTCTCCAGTAAAGTACCGAAATGGTTGCGACTTAAGTGCGACCGGCGGTCGTGAAGACAATCACCCAACCGAGTCCGCAGATTCGCTCGCGCGAAATGAGAATCGGCCGGTAACTGGATGCGAAGCTGTCCAACTGCAACGCACCGGCTGGCCAGATAACCCAGCAGACGGGCAGAATTGAATCCATGAACTCCTCAGATCAGCGACCCGACGAGGGCAGCGACTATTCGCGTGACGACCGCAAGTCGTCAGGACGCAGCGGTTCGCGTCCGTCATCTGGTGGCGGGTCGCGAGGCGGTTACCGCAAAGGCAGCGGCTCGAGAGATGCACGAGGCGGATCGCGGAGCAGCGGATCGCGTGCAACAGGTTCGTGGAAGAACAATCGCTCCGGCGATAGCGGTCGTTGGCGTCCGGATCCGCGGGACGCGGAATCGCGCGAGAGTCATCCTCGCAGTGGTGATTCGCGCGGATCGAAACCAGCCCGCTACTCGCGGGGCGGCGATTCGCGCGGTAAAGACTTCTCCGGCCGCGGAGCGACTGGAGGGGGCGAACGTCGTGGCGGACAGTCGCGTCCGCACCCTAGCGGCGACAATCCCCGTGGAAAACGGCCGCGCCAAGACGGATACTCGCGCAGTGACGAGGGCCGAAGAGAATCGAGGCCCGATACGCGTCCACGTGACAAAGATTCTCGTAGTGGAGGATATTCGCGTAGCGGAGACAGCGGACGCGGAGGCTACCAGGGGTCCGGTCGATCGTTTGGTGGTGACGGATCCCGCGATGATCGGTATCGCCGCTCTGCCGATCAGGGGAGGGAGCGTTATTCCGGCCGAGGCTCGGCCCGCAATGACGCTGATGGCGACCAGTCTCGACGGCAACAGGGTGAGCGCGGCTACCGTCCTGAAGGCGGTCGACGCTTCGACTCGCGTCGACCCGCCCGCAACGACCGCTACGAGGGACGCGATCGCGAGCCGTACAGCTCCGCTGGTGACCGCTCTCGTGGGGATCGAGAACGCAAACCTTACTCAGACCGTGGCCAGAGCTCGACCGGAGGACGGGGCCGAACTTACGAGAATCGGGATCGTAGGCCTTTCGGTGATCGTGAAGAATCGCGTCCACGCTCTTATGATGATCGTCCACGCTCTTTTGATGATCGGCGTCAGCGCCGTGACGCCCGCGGTGGAACGTCGGATCGTCAACGGGATCGCGCAAAGCCGCAAAGACGTGACTCGCGAGATTTCGATCGTCGCGACGATCGCCTTGAGAGAGAGGAGCGGCCGTTACCGCCCGGTTTGGAGCCGGCGGAGAACGAACCAGAATTGCCCGAGGGCTACGATCAATCCGGTCTGCCCACGAGCATGCGGGCCGAACTGAGGTCGTTGTCCAAGCAGCTGGCGGAGAAGGTCGGCGGCCACTTACAGGCGGCAGCAGAGCTTGTCGAGCTCAACCCCGAACAGGCACTCGCTCATGCGATGGTAGCCAGGCGCCTCGCATCCAGGCTGCCGGTCGTCCGTGAGGCTGCCGCAGAGACGGCATATCTGGCGGAGCGTTACGACACTGCGCTGACCGAATATCGTGCGCTGCACCGGCTAACCGGTGACGACGACTATCTGCCGATTATTGCCGATTGTGAGCGTGCCGTCGGTAAGCCTCAGGCTGCTCTGCGCACACTGCGTGAAGCGCGCGGTCGTAAGCTCAGCCTGCCGCAGCAGGTCGAGGTGATCCTCGTAGAGGCCGGGGCTCGCGACGACATGGGCCAGCGGGACGAGGCGTTACGGCTACTCAAAGAGGCCATCAGCGGGCGGCGTGGCGGACGCCAAGGCCAGGCGCGGCTGCGTTTCGCGTATGCCGAACTGCTTGCGGCGCACGGACGGACCGATGCCGCACTCGAGTGGTTGACCTCTGCTCGCAGCTATGACGAGAGTCAGCTGCTGGGCCTCGATGCACGGATCGCGGAGCTGAAGGGTGAACCGCTCCCGGACCAGGCTGATCTCGACGAGTTCGAGGTGCTCGATATCGAAGAGGTCGATGATAGTGATGACGATGACGAAAATGATGACGCCTTGGAGGACCAGTGAGCCGTTTTATCGACCGCTATGACGCCGCGATGTTTGACCTGGATGGCGTCGTATATCTCGGCCCCGACGGCGTCGAAGGTGCTCCCGCCGCACTGGCTGAGCTGCGTAAGTTGGCTGTCAAGGTCGGTTTTGTCACCAACAACGCAGGCCGTAGTGCCGATGTCGTGGTCGATCATCTGAATACTTTGGGCATCGAATGTCAATTGAGCGATGTGGTGACCAGCGCACAGGCGATCGCACAGGTCATGCGCAGGGAACTACCCGAAGGTGCCAAGGTACAGGTCTGTGGCGCGCAAGCACTCAAAGATGAGATGATCACGGCCGGATTCACTGTGGTCAATGATTTCAGAGAAGGACCGGTCGCTGTCGTCCAAGGCTACGACCCGTATCTGTCGTGGCCCAGCCTGGATAATGCTGGTTTTGCAATTCAGCACGGTGCACGCTGGTTCTGTAGCAACACCGACTTCACCCGACCAACCCATCTCGGCCTGGTTCCGGGAGCCGGCGCACAGATTGCAGCGTTGCGAGCAGCCGTGCCGGATGCCCCGATTACGGTCGCCGGCAAACCCTACCCGCCGTTGCTGCAGGAAACCATCCAGCGGATGAAAGCGGACGCTCCAGTGTTCGTCGGTGATCGGCTCGATACCGACATCGAGGGCGCTCACAATGTCGGCATTGATTCCTTCATGGTCTTCACCGGCGCACACGGTAAACAGGATCTCGTCACAGCGATACCCGAGCAGCGTCCCACAGCCATTGGCTGGAATATCGACGGATTACTCGAGCCGCAGCGAGAGGCGTCGTGGCAAGCTGATGCGGTCATCTGTCGCGGGGCCCGTGCCGAGGCCCGCGATGGAATCGTGTTGATCGACGGCCCGTTGAACTCGGTGTCCGAACAATTGGACGCCCTATGGGCGATAGCTCAGCTCACCTGGAGCGATGAATCACTAGACGCTGCAGAAGCTCTCGAAACGCTGAGCCTGATTCCATGACCGCGGCCGGACGCGGCCGCGTGCCCGGCGAATCACTCGACAGTTCGCGCACTTGCGCGATTCCGATGCCCGAGCCCGCGAAACAGTCGTGGTGAACGAGCGACTCGACCAGGTGCTCGCGGCCAGCGGTCAAGCCAGATCCCGCTCGCACGCATCCGAGCTGATCAAAGCCGGGCGGGTACGAGTCAACGGGCAAGTCGTGAAGCGGCCTGCACACCGGGTCCGGCCCGGCGATGCCGTCGACTGCCGACGCGATCCTTGGGTCTCTCGGGCCGCTCACAAACTCATCGGAGCCCTCGATATCTCCGGGCTCGCGGTACCGGCGAGGGTACTCGATGCCGGCGCGTCAACGGGCGGCTTCACCCAGGTACTGCTCAGCCGCGGGGCAGAAACGGTCTACGCCGTCGATGTTGGCCATGATCAGTTGGCTCCGATCGTGCGCGCCGACCCCCGTGTGCGGGTCAGGGAAGGTCTCAACCTGCGGGACTTGCGCGTGGCCGATCTCGACGACGAGCCGGTCGACCTGATCGTTGCCGACGTCTCATTCATCTCGCTGCGGATGCTGCTCGAGCCTCTTTTCGCAGTCTTGAAGCCGACTGGCAATGCGATGCTGATGATCAAACCCCAGTTCGAAGTGGGGCGTGACCGCCTTGGCGCCGGGGGTGTCGTCCGCTTGGAGTCTGATCGACAGTCGGTCATCAGCCAGATCATCGACGATGCTGCCGCGCTCGGCTGGGATCCGATCTGGCGTGCCGATAGTGAGCTGCCAGGGTCCACAGGCAACGTCGAGCATTTCGTCTGCTTTGCCAAGCGACTGCCGGCATAGGCCATTCATCAAACACAGGTGGTCGAGTGAAGAATTCCCATGATCGATACCGAACGCTCGGTTGTCACCCACGAAGGGCCGGGAATGATAGCTGCCGGCTTGGGTAGGCTTCGAACGTGACGAATAGCCCGCAACCCGAATCAACCCGCCGCGTCGGGATTCTGCTACACCCGGCACGTCCCGAAGCAATTGACGTTGCGGAGAAGTTCCTCCAAGGCATCGCCAACACAGGCATCACCTGCGTCGGCTTCGGAGACCGTATTGCCGACCTCTGCCAGCGAGTCCCCGGCGCCCAGCTTCAGCAGTGCGAACTCGATCGCTTCAACCAACTCGAGCTGATGGTGGTTTTCGGTGGCGACGGCACCATCCTACGTGCCGCAGAGAGTGTAGTCCCTAGTGGGGTGCCATTGCTGGGTGTTAACCTCGGGCATGTCGGATTCCTGGCGGAGCTGGAGTCTCATGACGTTCACAAGCTCGTTCAACAGGTGGTCGACCGCAACTACTCGGTTGAGGAGCGGCTCACGCTCGACGTGCAGGTGATCGATGCCGAGGGAGAAGATCCGATCTGGTCGTCATTCGCGGTCAACGAGGTTTCCCTCGAGAAAGGGGCCCGCGAGAAGATGTTGGACGTGCTGGTCGAGATCGATCAGCTGCCGGTCTCTCGGTGGAGCTGCGACGGCATGTTGGTATCGACACCCACCGGATCCACTGCTTACGCATTCTCGCTGGGCGGCCCGGTCATCTGGCCGGATGTACAGGCATTCCAAGTCATTCCGATGGCTGCGCACGCGTTGTTCGCACGTCCACTCGTTCTCGACCCTAACTCCCTGGTCGATCTGACCTTGTCGAACAACTCCAGCACCAGCGCCGTCGTTTGGTGCGATGGTCGTCGTTCCATTGAGATCGAGCCAGGAACTCGAGTTCACGTGGAACGAGGCAGCCACCCGTTGCGGGTCGCGCGTCTCAAAGAACAGCCGTTCACCTCACGTCTGGTGAAGAAATTTGAGCTGAATATCGATGGTTTCCGAAGCAGAGTACGACCCTAATGCTGGTCGAACTCCGAATCTCGAACCTCGGGGTTATCGCCGAGGCGACCATCGAACCAACCGCTGGCATGACTGCGATCACGGGTGAGACGGGTGCAGGGAAGACGATGCTGGTCAGCTCGCTCAGTCTGTTGCTCGGCGGCCGGGCTGACTCGTCAATGGTGCGCCGGGGCTCGGACCGGATGATCATCGAGGGCCGTTTCAACGATTTATCCTTGGTGACAGATACCCTCGAAGCCATCGGCGCCGAGATCGAGGCGGACGAGTTGCTCGTTGCCCGGCAGTTGAGTGAGCGGGGCCGCTCCCGGGCCTTCATCGGCGGGGTCCAAGCTCCGATCTCGAAGCTTGCTGAGGTTACCAGTGAACTCGCCACTATTCACGGTCAGTCCGAGCAAATCCGGCTGGGCGATCCCGACCGGCAGCGCGAGGTACTCGACCACGCGGGCGGCCCCGAGCTGCTCGACTTGGTCAATCAGTACCGGCGCGCATATCGTCACCGCGATCAGCTGCGCGCTGAATGTGATGACCTGGTGCACCATGCGCAAGAGCGCGCGCGAGAGGCCGATCTACTCCAGTTCGGTCTCGACGAGATCGTTGCCGTGAATCCGCAGCCGGGGGAGGACACCGCGTTGGGCCTTGAGGCTTCCAGGCTGCAGGCCATAGACGATCTGAGGATGCTTGCGGAGCACGCCAATCATGCATTGTCCGGTTCGAGCGAAGGAGACCCGGACGATCCTGGCGCGGTCGGCATGATCGGGATAGCCAGGCGCCAGCTCACCGACATCGCCAGACTCGACGAACAGGCGGCAGAATTGGCAGGGACAGCGCGAATCCTCGCCGGGCAGATGAACGAGTTGGCCGCCGATGTTGCGTCCTATCTGGCAGACCTGGACGCCGATCCGTTACGCCTCGAAGCCATTACCGCCCGTCGGGCACAGCTCAAAGGCTTGACGCGCAAGTACGGATCAACCATCGACGATGTGCTCGCGTGGGCCCAGGATGCGACAGCAAGGCTGGACGGGCTCAGCCAAGGCGATCAACGCGTGGAGGAACTTGAGGGGCTCATCGCTGAGCTCGAATCAAAGCTATTCGAGATTGGTGGGCAGATTACCGTTCTGCGAGGAGCAGCGGCTGCCCGGCTCGCGGCTGCAGTTCAGGAGGAATTGGCCGCGCTCGCCATGCCGCATGCGCGCTTGGGTTTCAAGCTACAGCCGTTGCGCAAGCCTGGTCCCGATGGCTTGGAGCATGTTCAGCTGCTCTTCTCGGCGAATGCGGGTGCGGTGCCCGGGCCACTGGCCAAGGTCGCCTCGGGCGGCGAGCTCTCGCGCGTCAGATTGGCGCTGGAGGTGGTCCTGGCTGCCGCTGACCCTGGCCACGTCTTCGTCTTCGACGAAGTGGATGCGGGGATCGGTGGCACGATAGCGATCGAGGTCGGTCGTCGGTTGGCCCGGCTGGCCGAGTATTCGCAGGTGATCGTGGTTACCCACTTGGCTCAGGTAGCGGCGTTCGCGTCCGCGCATTTCGTTGTCTCGAAGTCGAGCGATGGCCAGGTCACGACAAGTGATCTGAGACAGGTTACCGGGCCTGATCGGGAGGTCGAGCTAGCACGGATGATGGGCGGGCTGGACGACAGCACTTCGGGTCTCGCGCACGCGAGGGACTTGCTCGAGCTCGCGCGTAGACGCTGACCCGCAGGCTAGTTGGGGCCAGCAGCATCGAGCGGTTTACCGTATGGCTCGTGGTCCACAGGTCTGAGGGCAGTTCGAGAACGGGAGAGCGAACAGTGACGCCAGCGCAGCATGATAGATTCCCCTCGGAATATCGAACGAGGAGCAAAATAGTGACTGCGACCGATGGTCTTCCCGCTTTTGGCCCCGGACGGCATCTGCTTAGCGTGCAGCAATTCGACAGAATCTCCTTGCAGCGACTCTTCGATATGGCGGACCTGGTTCGTCCGATCGCCGAGCGTCGCACGGTGTGCACCGTGCTCGATGGGGCCATCCTCGGTAGCCTCTTCTTCGAGCCGAGCACGCGCACCCGGTTGAGTTTCGAATCCGCTTTCCTACGTTTGGGCGGTGAGGTCACGACGACTACGGGATTCACCTTTTCGTCCATGGCCAAAGGCGAGTCGATCGCCGACACCTCGAGGGTCGTGTCGGGTTATTCGGACGTTCTGGTGGTCCGCCATCCAGATGCTGGCTCGGTTGCGGAGTTCGCGGCAGCTTCGGTGGTGCCAGTGGTCAACGCCGGCGACGGGGCAGGGGAGCACCCTAGCCAGGCGCTGCTTGACTTCTACACCCTCGAATCCGAGCTCGAGGCGCGCGGCAAGCCGGTCGATGGCTGCACGATTGCCGTCGTTGGCGATCTCAAGTATGGACGCACGGTTCATTCGCTGATGAAGCTGTTGGCGCTAGCTGAGAAAGTCACGTTCAAGGTGTTCAGCCCACCGAGCCTCGAACTGTCGATCGATGTCGAGAGGTTCGTCCGCGAGCGGGGTCACCTAATCGTCGACTGCGACTCGGTGACAGAAGCATTGGTCGGTGCAGATGTCGTGTACGCGACACGCGTCCAGCGTGAACGCATGACCGAAGAGGTGTTGGCTACGGCAAATGTCGCCGGTAATCTGCGAGATCATCATCATGCATCCGCTTCCACGCGATTCGCGGATGGACTCATTCGATTTGTCGAATGACGTGGATGATCTGCCCGGGTTGTCGATCTTTCGGCAGACCGACAATGGCGTCCTAATCAGGATGGCGATTTTCCTCACCACGCTTGGTTGTACCGCTGACCAAGTGAAAGCGACGATGAAACAACGTCCTTGGGACGCGACCCTTCGCTGGAACTGAGCCCTCGCATCGCTGTGGTAAGGCCTTTCTGACCCGCTATCCACAGCGGCTACCGGTATGTACAGGCCCTCTCGCAGCAGCTACCGAAAGTCGCAGTGGCTACCGAACATCCGGTAGCCACTGCGACTTTCGGTAGCTGGAGGGCTTGGACCTCCCCGCAAGCCCGCTCCGGAGCACTCAGGAGCGGTTCGCTTTGGTGATTGCCTCCCATAATCCGCTGAGATAGGCGATGCCGAGCGCCCGGTCGTGCAAGCCATAGCCGGGTCGCCCCTGTTCACCCCAGATATCGCGGCCGTGATCAGGCCGGGCATAGCCGTCGAATCCCGCATCGTAGAACGCGCACATGATCTCGTACATGTCCAGCGAGCCATAG
>JALHFX010000222.1 GCA_022837595.1 Propionibacterium sp. | reverse complement strand
CCTCGATCACGATCCGGAAGCCCGCTTCACCCCCCGAATGGAGCAGAACGACTCGTACTTCTTGGGCAGCGACCTGTTCTACACCTACATCATCGCCAATGGCTGGTGGAAGCTGTGGGTGCAGCAGAAGAGCCACGACGGCTACTTCACCGCGGGCGCCTCGCTGAACCGCAAGCTCGCCACCGGGCGTTTCCCGCCGGTGGTGCGCGAGCAGTTCTTGTCGATGCTCGAGTACTTCGGGCAGTCTCCCATCATCGCCCGTTCGAGTTCTCTGCTGGAGGACAACTTCGGCAATGCCTTCGCCGGCAAGTACGAATCGGTCTTCCACCCCCGAGGAGCGGCTGCATGCGCTCGAGGACGCGGTCCGCACCGTCTACGCCTCGGCGATGAGTACCGAGGCGCTCGAATACCGCCGCAACCGTGGCCTGGACAGCTCCGACGAGCAGATGGCGATTCTGGTGCAGCGGGTCAGTGGAGACCATCACCAGGGACTGTTCTTCCCGCATGCGGCCGGGGTTGGCAATTCGTCCAACCTGTATGTCTGGGACCCCGATATCGACCCGGAAGCCGGCATGCTGCGTCTGGTGCTGGGCCTGGGCACCCGAGCGGTGGATCGCACTATCGCCGACCACGCCAAGCTCATCACCCTCGATGATCCGACCCGCGAGATCGACCCCACCGATGCTGCCCGCAATACCCAGCGCTATGTCGACGTGATGAGCCTCGACGAGAACAAACAGGTGACCAAGCCGATCGCCGAGATCCGAGAACTCGACATTCGGGCGGACTGGGATCTGTTCGTATCCACCGATACCGAGACGCTGCGCTGGCTGCGCGAGCACAACCGTCCGATCAAGCAGATTCCGAAGGTACTCGACTTTCACGGCTTGATTCACGACACCGACTTTGCCCCGCTGATGCGTGAGGTTCTCGCCAAGCTCGCCGAGGCCTACGACTATCCGGTCGACATCGAATACACCGTCAACATCAATGAGAACGGCGAACCGCGCATCAACCTGCTGCAGTGCCGGCCCCTGCAGACCCGCGGGCTCGGCGAGGCGGTCGAGATGCCCACCGAGGTGGACTCCCGGCGGGCGCTGTTCGAATCCAGCGGAAGCTTCATGGGCGGCAATGTGCGCCTGCCGATCGACCATGTGGTGATGGTTCGTCCCGACACCTATCTGGAGTTGGGTCAGCAGGATCGCTATGCCGTGGCCCGCGGCATGGGCCTGGTGAACAAGCTGCTGGCCCCCGACTCGTTCATGATCATGGCTCCCGGACGCTGGGGCACCACCTCTCCGTCGCTGGGCATCCCGGTGCATTTTACCGAGATCAGCAATGCGGCGGCCATGGTGGAATTCACCTATCCGGCGGGCGGCTTCGTCCCCGAACTGTCCCAGGGCAGCCATTTCTTCCAGGACCTGGTGGAGTCGGACATTTTCTACGTGGCGATCTTCGATCAGCGCCCCGATGTGTCGTTCCATCCGGAGCTGGTGACCGGCCGGCCCAACCGGCTGGCCGAGCTGGTACCCGATCTGGCGGGCCTGTCGGAAGTGCTGCATGTGGCCCGGTTCAACGAGCTGGTGCTGTACTCCGATATCGCCTCGCAGCGGGTCGTCTGCTGCTGACGGCTTCACCGGTTGCGCGAATCGTGCAACCCCGCGACAACTCTGCGGAATCGTCGTATGTTCACTATGTGACCAACAAAAGCGTGTATGTTACATCCCCCGACGGGCTAGGCGGCAAGAGCGCCATCGCCCTGTGCCTCATCGAGGCCCTCTCACGTCAGATGGATTCCGTCGGTGTCTTCCGCCCGATGGTCCGCGATGAC
>JALHFX010000221.1 GCA_022837595.1 Propionibacterium sp. | reverse complement strand
GCGAGATCGTGGAATCTCAGCTGAGCATCGAGGAGGCAGCGTGAGCGCCAAGAAGAACCGGCCACCGGTCAAGGCCAATCCGCGCCCCCAGAACGCGCCACGTAAAATCGGCCATGGCCCCGGAGCGGGCGCCGCGGCCACCGAGAAGGCCGTCAACTTCGGCCCATCGCTGATGCGCCTGCTCGGATTCATGCGACCCGAAAGATCACTGTTTGTCGGCGTCGTAATGATGGGCGTCGCCTCGGTTGCGGGAATGGTGGTGGGCCCCAAGATCTTGGGTAACGCTACCGATGTGATCTTCTCCGGGGTCATCGGCAAGAATCTGCCTGCCGGCATGAGCCAAGCAGAAGTCATCGAGATGCTGCGAGCCAACGGACAGGACCAGCTGGCGGAGATGCTCTCAGGCATGGTCGTCGTACCGGGGCAGGGTATCGATTTCGGTATGCTCGGGCATTGGTTGGCGCTGGCGGTCGGGCTTTATCTGGCTGCAGCAGCACTCGGCTTCCTGCAGAACTTTCTTCTGAATCGCGCAGTTCAACGCACCACTTTCCGGATGCGCGACGAGATGCGTGTCAAGCTCGACCGGCTACCGCTGAGCTATTTCGATGCGCAGCCGCGTGGCGAGCTGTTGAGCCGGATGACCAATGACATGGACAACGTGCAGCAGACCCTGCAGCAGACCCTCGGACAGCTGCTCAACTCGATGTTGACGCTGATCGGTGTGATCATCATGATGATTACGGTCAGCCCGCTGCTGACCGGTATCACCGTGCTGATCGTCCCGCTGTCGGCGGTGGTGTCGATCTTCATCGCCAAGAAGGCACAGAAGCAATTCATCGCGATGTGGGACGCCACCGGCGCGCTCAACGGCCAGATCGAGGAGGCCTACACCGGTCATTCTTTGGTGAAAGTCTTCGGTCGTCAACGCGAGGTGGAAGCCGACTTCGACCAGACCAACGGTGAGCTGTTCAACTCTGCCTTCCGAGCCCAGTTCGTCTCAGGCATCATCATGCCGGTGAACTTCTTCATCGGGAACCTGAATTACGTCGCGATCGCGGTGGTCGGCGGCCTCCAGGTGGCGAACGGACGAATGCCGTTGGGCAATGTGCAGGCATTCATCCAGTACTCCCGGATGTTCACTCAGCCGATCACTCAAATCGCCTCGATGACGAATCTGCTTCAGTCAGGAGTGGCCTCAGCAGAGCGCATCTACGAGGTGCTGGATACCGAAGAAATGACGTATGAGCAGACCGGTGCGCTGCCGGACGAGCTTGATGGCCACGTCGAATTCCATGATGTCGATTTCTCGTATTCGCCGGATCATCCGTTGATCACGGGCTTGAACATGGAGGCCAAACCTGGCCAGACGGTCGCAATCGTCGGGCCAACCGGGGCCGGCAAGACGACGCTGGTCAATTTGCTGGAGCGTTTCTACGAGATCGACGGCGGCCAGATCCGCATCGACGGCGTCCCGATCACCTCGGTTTCTCGGTCGGCACTGCGGACGCCGCT
>JALHFX010000220.1 GCA_022837595.1 Propionibacterium sp. | reverse complement strand
TGTTCGGCGTCAGCGCCTTTGGCACAGATCTGGGGTTGCGGATAATGGAGGGATTGGGTCTCGTCGCAGTGACGTAAGGAACGCAGATGAGACCCAATCCCTCCAGCCCAAAATTGGCTGCCAAGCCCACCAAGAAGCCCGCCGAGGTGGTGGTGAAAGATATTCGCCGTGCCACACGCCGGCATTTCTCGGCCGAGGATAAAATCCGCATCGTGCTCGAAGGCCTGCGCGGCGAGGAGAGCATCGCTGAACTGTGCCGCCGCGAAGGCATCGCCCAGAGCGTGTATTATTCCTGGTCAAAAGAATTCCTTGAGGCTGGCAAACGCCGTCTGGCCGGGGACACGGCCCGTGCCGCCACCAGTGACGAGGTCAAGGATCTGCGCCGTGAAGCACTGGCTCTCAAGGAATGCGTGGCCGACCTGACGCTCGAGAACCGCCTGCTTAAAAAAAGCATGATCGCGGATGGGGGCGACCAAGAATGAGGTATCCCGCCGCAGAAAAGCTCGAGATCATCCGCCTCGTCGAGCAATCCCATCTGCCCACCCGACAGACGCTGGAGAAACTGGGCATCCCACGCCGCACCTTTGCCCGCTGGTATGCCCGCTACCTTGATGGTGGGCCTGAGGCGCTGGAAGACCGCCCCTCGGCGCCAAGCCGGGTATGGAACCGGCTGCCCGAGAATGTGCGCAAACAGATCATCGACATGGCGCTGGAGGAAAGCGAACTCTCGCCCCGCGAGTTGGCCACCAAATTTACCGATGAGAAGCAGTACTTTGTCTGCGAGGCCACGGTTTATCGCCTGCTCAAGGCACAGGATCTGATCGCCAGCCCAGCCTATATCGTCATCAAGGCCCGCGACGAGTTCCACACCAAGACGATGCGACCAAACGAGATGTGGCAGACCGACTTCACCTATTTCAAGCTGATCGGTTGGGGCTGGGTTTACCTCTCAACCGTGCTCGACGACTATTCCCGCTACATCATCTCGTGGAAGCTGTGCACCACCATGACGGCGGGCGATGTCACCGACACGCTGGACTTGGCGCTGGCCGCATCAGGTTGTGACAGCGCCACCGTGCTGCACATGCCGCGCCTGCTCTCGGACAATGGCCCGAGCTATGTCGCGGGCGAACTGGCCGCCTATATCGAGGCCCAGTCCATGAGCCACGTGCGCGGCGCCCCCTTTCACCCCCAGACACAGGGCAAGATCGAGCGCTGGCACCAGACCTTGAAAAACCGCATCCTACTGGAGAATTATTACCTGCCCGGCGATCTCGAAGCCCAGATCGAAGCCTTCATCGAGCACTACAACCACCAGCGCTATCACGAAAGCCTGGGCAATGTGACGCCCGCAGATGCCTACTTTGGCCGCGATCGGCAGATCCACGCCCAGCGCGCCGCCATCAAGAAACAGACCATCGAACATCGCCGCTTGCAGCACCGCAAGCTCGCCGCCTAAAAGCCAACCCCTGACGAGGCCCGCTCTCCGTTAACGCCACGCCAAACCTGCGCCAAATGTTTCGACGACGGACAG
>JALHFX010000219.1 GCA_022837595.1 Propionibacterium sp. | reverse complement strand
GGTTAGTCTGACGATGACCTACTTTCACGAGGGCAATCCTCACTATCATCGGCGCGTTTGTGTTTCACGGTCCTGTTCGGGATGGGAAGGTGTGGTACCACAAAGCTATGGTCGTCAGACTTTGACTTGTTACCTGGGGTTGATCCAGGCCAAAGCGGGAAGAAGTGTTGTGTGATTGGGTGTATTTTGACACCGGTGTTACGAGTTTGTCTTGAATAAGGTTATAGGATCAAGCCACACGGGCAATTAGTATCGGTTAGCTTAACGTGTTGCCACGCTTCCACACCCGACCTATCAACGTTGTGGTCTTCAACGACCCTTCAGGGGGCTCGAGGCCCCGGGGAAGTCTCATCTTGAGGCGAGTTTCCCGCTTAGATGCTTTCAGCGGTTATCTCTTCCGCACATAGCTACCCGGCGATGCGACTGGCGTCACAACCGGTACACCAGGGGTGCGTTCACTCCGGTCCTCTCGTACTAGGAGCAAGCCCTCTCAAACTTCCAGCGCCCACGGCAGATAGGGACCAAACTGTCTCACGACGTTTTAAACCCAGCTCACGTACCACTTTAAATGGCGAACAGTACCTTTTATCCGTTGAGCGATGGCCCTTCCATACAGAACCACCGGATCACTATGACCTGCTTTCGCACCTGCTCGACTTGTGGGTCTCGCAGTCAAGCCACCTTTTGCCATTGCACTATCAGTACGATGTCCGACCGTACCTAGGTGACCTTCGTACTCCTCCGTTACCTTTTGGGAGGAGACCGCCCCAGTCAAACTGCCCACCATGCACGGTCCCCGATCTGGATTCACAGACCTGGGTTAGAACCTCGACGACACCAGGGTGGTATTTCAAGGACGGCTCCACCAGAACTAGCGTCCTGGCTTCATAGCCTCCCACCTATCCTACACAAATCCCGTCAAAGTCCAATGCAAAGCTACAGTAAAGGTTCATGGGGTCTTTCCGTCTAGCCGCGGGGCCATTCGTGCAGGTCGGAACTTACCCGACAAGGAATTTCGCTACCTTAGGACCGTTATAGTTACGGCCGCCGTTTACCGGGGCTTCGATCAAGAGCTTGCACCCCATCACTTAACCTTCCGGCACCGGGCAGGCGTCACACCCTATACGTCCACTTTCGTGTTTGCAGAGTGCTGTGTTTTTAATAAACAGTCGCAGCCACCGATTCTCTGCGGCCCCTTCGCCCTTCGGATGTACTCCTACAAGCTAATGGGGCATACCTTCTCCCGAAGTTACGGTATCAATTTGCCGAGTTCCTTCTCCTGAGTTCTCTCAAGCGCCTTGGTATTCTCTACCAGCCCACCTGTGTCGGTTTGCGGTACGGTCACTCTATGACTGAAGCTTAGAGGCTTTTCCTGGAAGCAGGGTATCACTCGCTTCGGACCCGAGGGTCCTCGTTATCATGCCTCAGCTTAGCCGCGCGGATTTGCCTACGCAGCACGCCTACACACTTGAACCACCTATTCCAACAGATGGCCGAGCTAACCTTCTCCGTCCCCCCATCGCATCATAGAGCGGTACAGGAATATTGACCTGTTTTCCATCGACTACGCATTTCTGCCTCGCCTTAGGGGCCGACTCACCCTGCGCCGATGAACGTTGCGCAGGAAACCTTGGGCTTACGGCGAGGGTGCTTTTCACACCCTTTATCGCTACTCATGTCAGCATTCGCACTTCCGATACCTCCAGCATCCCTTACGAGACACCTTCGCAGGCTTACGGAACGCTCCCCTACCACGTGTCAAAGACACATCCGCAGCTTCGGTTCATGGCTTGAGCCCCGTTACATCTTCCGCGCAGGACGACTCGACTAGTGAGCTATTACGCTTTCTTTAAAGGGTGGCTGCTTCTAAGCCAACCTCCTAGCTGTCTATGCCTTCCCACCTCGTTTGCCACTTAGCCATGCATTTGGGACCTTAGCTGGCGGTCTGGGTTGTTTCCCTCTTGACACCGGACGTTAGCACCCGATGTCTGTCTGCCGTATATCACTTTGCGGTATTCGGAGTTTGCTATCGCGGGGTAGATCGCAGTGACCCCCCCAACGATTACAGTGCTCTACCCCCGCAAGTGTCCGTACGACGCACTACCTAAATAGTTTTCGGGGAGAACCAGCTATTTCCGGATTTGTTTAGCCTTTCACCCCTATCCACAGCTCATCCCCTAACTTTTCAACGTTAGTGGGTTCGGACCTCCAGTACCTGTTACGGCACCTTCATCCTGGCCATGGATAGATCATCCGGTTTCGGGTCTACGCCCAGCAACTCTGACGCCCTTATCAGACTCGCTTTCGCTACGCCTCCCCTACTCGGTTAAGCTCGCTACTGAACGTAAGTCGCTGACCCATTATACAAAAGGTACGCAGTCACCCCTTTCGAGGCTCCCACTGTTTTTTCACTCCCCTCCCGGGGTTCTTTTCGCCTTTCCCTCACGGTACTGGTTCACTATCGGTCGATCACGAGTATTTAGCCTTGGAGGATGGTCCCCCCATCTTCAGACAGGATTTCTCGTGTCCCGCCCTACTTGTCGCACGCTCAGACCCGCCACCGGCTTTTCGCATACGGGACTATCACCCTGTATCGTCGGACTTTCCAGACCGTTTTGCTAAGCTGATGGTTTAGTCGTGCAGGCTTCTCCGCGTTCGCTCGCCACTACTTGCGGAATCTCGGTTGATTTCTGTTCCTGCGGCTACTTAGATGTTTCAGTTCGCCGCGTTCGCCTCCTCAGACCTATGTATTCAGTCTGGGATACCCCTTGCGGGGTGGGTTTCCCCATTCGGACATCGTGGGATCAAAGCTCTATTGCCAGCTCCCCCACGCTTTTCGCAGGCTTACACGTCCTTCATCGCCTGTGATCGCCAAGGCATCCACCACATGCACTTAGTCGCTTGATCCTATAACCTTAGTGCCTCTTGTCGAAGCACCGGTCATAAGACGAACTCGTTTGTGCGATCACACCACTGCTGACAACGGTGATGTGATCAATGCAATCACACAACTTGCAGTACGCACCGGCTCGGTACGTACTACACTTCTTCCACTTTGTTAAAGAGCGAACCTCAAACAACCGACAGTTTGCGCTGCCGATCGAGAAGTCAGAGATGATGACATCGCTATCGTCATGTCTGACTACTCGAATGCGTCTGCACGAGTCCTGGTGGAGCTGGTCGGGATCGAACCGACGACCTACGGCTTGCAAAGCCGCCGCTCTCCCAGCTGAGCTACAGCCCCGTCCTTCTCGAGCAACCCAAAAAAGCTTGGTGGGTCTGGTTGGATTCGAACCAACGACCCCCGCCTTATCAAGACGGTGCTCTAACCGACTGAGCTACAGACCCTCACGCCTTCGAGGCTCTTGGTCTGAACAACCGATAAGTTGTGGATACTTGGCCGTACGCGGCCTTTTCTCTTGAAAGGAGGTGATCCAGCCGCACCTTCCGATACGGCTACCTTGTTACGACTTCACCCCAGTCATGAATCTCACCGTGGTAAGCGCCCTCCCGAAGGTTAAGCTACCTACTTCTGGTGAAACCCACTCCCATGGTGTGACGGGCGGTGTGTACAAGACCCGGGAACGTATTCACCGCAGCATGCTGTCTGTACCGACCATTGTATGACGTGTGAAGCCCTACCCATAAGGGCCATGAGGACTTGACGTCATCCCCACCTTCCTCCGGTTTGTCACCGGCAGTCTCACTAGAGTGCCCAACTAAATGGTGGCAACTAGTGACAAGGGTTGCGCTCGTTGCGGGACTTAACCCAACATCTCACGACACGAGCTGACGACAGCCATGCAGCACCTGTGTTCTGGCTCCCGAAGGCACCCTCGCCTCTCAGCAAGGTTCCAGACATGTCAAGGGTAGGTAAGGTTTTTCGCGTTGCATCGAATTAATCCACATCATCCACCGCTTGTGCGGGTCCCCGTCAATTCCTTTGAGTTTTAACCTTGCGGCCGTACTCCCCAGGCGGTCGACTTCACGCGTTAGCTGCGTCACTCAGTGCATTGCTGCTCCGAACGACTAGTCGACATCGTTTAGGGCGTGGACTACCAGGGTATCTAATCCTGTTTGCTCCCCACGCTTTCGTGCATGAGCGTCAGTACAGGCCCAGGGGGCTGCCTTCGCCATCGGTGTTCCTCCTGATATCTACGCATTTCACTGCTACACCAGGAATTCCACCCCCCTCTGCCGTACTCTAGCCTTGCAGTCACAAACGCAGTTCCCAGGTTAAGCCCGGGGATTTCACATCTGTCTTACAAAACCGCCTGCGCACGCTTTACGCCCAGTAATTCCGATTAACGCTCGCACCCTACGTATTACCGCGGCTGCTGGCACGTAGTTAGCCGGTGCTTCTTAGTCCGGTACCGTCATCCAGCGACTATGTTAGAGTCGCCGATTTCTTCCCGGCCGAAAGAGCTTTACAACCCGAACCCATTGTCCAAAATTCCCCACTGCTGCCTCCCGTAGGAGTCTGGGCCGTGTCTCAGTCCCAGTGTGGCGGATCATCCTCTCAGACCCGCTACAGATCGTCGCCTTGGTAGGCCTTTACCCTACCAACTAGCTAATCTGACATCGGCCGCTCCAATTGCGCGAGGTTCCGAAGAATCCCCCGCTTTCCCCCTCAGGGCGTATGCGGTATTAGCGCGACTTTCGCCGCGTTATCCCCCACAAATGGGCACGTTCCGATGCATTACTCACCCGTTCGCCACTCGCCACCAGGCCGAAGCCCGTGCTGCCGTTCGACTTGCATGTGTAAAGCATGCCGCCAGCGTTCAATCTGAGCCAGGATCAAACTCTTAAGTTCAATCCAGCAAAGTACTCAAAATACTGACTTAATCAGCATGAGCACCTAATCATTGCGAAACCAAGCAGCC
>JALHFX010000089.1 GCA_022837595.1 Propionibacterium sp. | reverse complement strand
CGCGGTCGGCAGTGTAATTCGAAACCCCGATGGCTCGTACCTTGCCCGCATCCACCAGACCCGAAAATGCCGCAACGGTCTCTTCCAACGGGGTATCCATGTCGTCAAAGTGTGCGTAATACAGATGGATCACATTAGTACGCAGACGCTGCAGCGACGCATCAGCAGCAGCGCGAACGTTCACTGCCGATAGGCCCGAATAATCCGGGTGGGTGGAGACTTTCGTGGCGAGCACTACCTTGTCACGTGCGCGCGGCCGGGAAACGAACCACTCACCGAGGATGGTCTCGGATTCGCCACCGCGATGCCCGGAAACCCAGTGCGAGTAACCGTCAGCGGTGTCGATGAAATCGCCACAGCGAGCCACAAACTCATCAAGCACATCGAATGATTCGGTTGAATCGGCTGTCCAGCCGAACGCGTTTCCGCCGAGCACGAAGGGGCGGACATATAGATCAGAAGTGCCGATCTGGGTACGGTTCGAGTCTGGGTGAGTGTGAGCCATGGGGTGCATATGTCCTTCCACGGTGACGGTCGCGATACTACTCAGGACACCGTTCAGGGCGCGGTTTGGGCAGATGCTTCTACTGTGCCACGCTCTGTCAACTGTTTGGGAGTACCTTTCGGTAGTTCCACCTTCGACGCATCAATGCGGGCGGGCAATACCAGCGCATCGCCGACGGCGAACTCTGACCTCACACCGCTGCTCTCTGAGGTGTGACCGAACAAGCTTTGGGTGGACCTCCGTAGAGAGTTTGAGAACCCCTGCCAGCACCTGAATACCCTGTCTTTGCGCTGGTCGCGCGGGTTCTACAAGCAGGATCGACGCCCGTCTCACCCCTCTGTGGTGGACTCCAGGGGCCGGATGGTGCGTTCACTTGGGATGGCTCAAACCCTTCTGCTGCCCCAGCAGGTCGACGATCTGGTGGTGAGGTACCGCGACGGTGCGACGCTCGTTGAGCTAGCCACGCTGTACGGCATCCATCGTCGGACGGTGGCGGAACACCTGGCGCGGAGAGAGGTTCCGATCCGCCGCGGGCGATTCGACCCGTCCCGCCTCTACGACAGCGGACTGACGCTGGTAGAGGTCGGGTTGAAGATCGGTGCTGGACCGCAAACAGTTCGCCGCGCCCTGGCCGAGCACGGGGTTCCAATCCGCGCGGGTGGCGGACGACGTAGCCAGGTGGCCACTGCTTCCTGACCCGGATGATCCCGGGCGGAATTAACGCGAGCGGTTCGCGGTCTTCGGCACGCACCGTCGCGCCGCTGGTCACGGCGGATCATCGCCTCTCGGATGCGCACACGGACCAGCAACGCTGACCGGAACCATGACGATGAACTTCAAGGCGTTCCAACATCCCCCACAGCACGACCATGCGGAGCCCAGCCGGGGCCACCATCGGCGACGACGCCGGGGCAGCCAGTGGCGAGAACACAGGCCATCAGCGCGACGCTGACCGGACCCATGACGATTGACTTCAAGGTGAACTCATCACGAAATCTGCCGCTCTGCCAGTGGTACTAACCCGGAGGTGAACCAAACCTTCAAATGTCCCGAACGCTCAGTCCGTGGGCACCAGACTGGGTATCGCTGACTGCTTGTACCGCTTGATCCCGGCCGCCACGAAGGTGCCCAGGACACCAGCGGCCAGCCAGGCCAGCAGGACGGGAACGGCAGTGCTGAGACCGACCGTTCCGCCCGCGATCAGGGAGCGGAGCCCTTGGACCGTGGCAGTCATCGGTAGCCAGCCGTGGATGGCCTGATACAGCGCAGGGGCGGTCTCGATCGGGTACATCCCGCCTGCCGAAGCGAGCTGGAGCACGATCATCAACAGTGCGAGGAAGCGGCCAGGGGCGTCGAACAGAGCGATGAGCGCCTGATTGATGGCGATGAACGCAAGACTAGACAGTATTGCGAGACCGATTAGCGGCACCAATGCGGCGGGCTGGATGCCGAGCCAGAGGACGGCCAGCACAACCCCCAACGATTGCAGCACGGCCATCACGGCGCCCGGGCCGAGGCTGCGCAGCGCGATCAGCCAGGCAGGGCGGCGCTCCGCGAGCAGGAGGGGATTCAGTGCGGGTCGCATCAGGTAGAACGCGATCGCGCCGACCCATAGCGCGAGGCCCGCGAAGTAGGGCGCCAGGCCGTAGCCGTAGGTCGGTACCTCATAAGCTCGGGTGGTCTCGACCTCTACTGGCGCAGCCGCAACAGTGCTCAGGCGGTCCCGTTCGGTGTTGTTGTAGCTCGGGATGTTCTCGGCCCCTGCCGCCAGCCCGTCCGCGAGTTCGCCACCACCCTCGGACAGGGTGCTGAGGCCGTCGGTCAAGGTGCCTGCGGCATCGACGGCGTCTGCCGTCCCCTCGGCAACGCGACCAGCACCTGAGAGGAGGGTGCTCGCGCCGCTCGCCAACTGGGACGTCCCGTCGGCCAGCCTGCCCGCACCAGAGGCGACCCCTGCGGACCCGTCCGACAAGGCGCCGGCGGCCGTGGCCGCGTTCGAGATTCCCGTTGTCAAGGTCCCGAGTCCGGACGAGAGGGTCTCGGTACCGTCCGCGACCCCGGCCGCACCGGCCGACAATGTGCTCAGGTTCGCGGCCAGGGTGCCGACGCCGTCAGCCAGAAGCCCGGTGGCCTGGGTAGTCTCTGACGCACCGACGGCGAGGTATGCCAGGCCGGATCTGGCCTGTGCGCTGCCGACCAGCGCCGTCGCCCCAGTGTCGAGCTGGGTCGCGACGGTGCCGACCCGATCCGTTGCGGCGGCGACCCCATCGGCACCAGCGGCCAGCTGTGAAAGCATGGTCTTGCGCTGGACGTCGTCGAGTTGGTCATACTGGGCCAATAGCACTGCCAGCCCTTGGGAGACCCCCGAAGCGCCATCGGTGAGTGCGGGTACCTGCTCAGCCAGCTGACCGGTTCCCTCCTTGAGGTCCTGGGCGCCGGTGAGTGCTTGGGACACGCCTTCGGAGAGCGCGGCCGAAGCGGACTGAAGGTCCGTTGTGCCGTTGGCGAGGGCGGCGGCACCGTCGGCAGCGGCGACCGTGCCATCGGCCACTTGGGAGGCGCCCAAGGTGAGGACGGAGAGTTGATCGGGAATGTCGCGGGTGCCGTCCGCGAGCTGGTCGAGTGCATCGCTGAGTTGGGTAGCGCCGTCTCGAGCCGCCACGGCCCCCGAGGCGAGTTCTTGGGATCCGGTGCTGAGCGTGGCGGTGCTGTCAGCCAGCCTCGACACCCCGGACGTGAGGTCACCGGCCCCGGCGGCAAGTCCGGACAGGCCCACCACAAGTTCAGCCGAGCCGTCGGCCGCCTGGGTCGCACCGTCACGCAACTCCCCGGCACCATCCGCAGCCTCTGCGACAGTATCGCCGATAGTGGTCAGGCCTGCATAGATGCTTGACAGGTACTCCTTCGATACCTTCTCGCGCAGCCCGGCCGAGACCTCTGCCGCGACGTTTGCGGCGATGTTGCCGACGACGAGATTCGTGCTGTCGCTGGTCGTGATGGTGAGTATTGCGGCGGTCGCGGTGCTGGGATCGTCGTTGGCAGCGGAGACCGCGTTGGCGGAGAAGTCCGACGGAATCGTGAGCAGCACATAGATCTCGCCGTCCTCCAACGCCGCGCGAGCATCGGTGTCCGCCATGACACGCCAGTCGAAGCTCGCGCTACCCCCACCATCGTCCAGCAATTCGTCGGTGAGCTGTTCGCCCAGCCGGACCTCCACGCCACCCTCCGTATCCGGCCTCGCCGGGCGGTCGAAGTTCACAATGGCGGCCGGCACCCTGTCCAGGTTGCCCTGCGGATCAGAGTTCGCACCGATCAACACCGCGGCATAGACGGCCGGGATGACGGCGATTCCGACCAGCACCACAACTGTTGTACCGGATGAGCGCAGCCACGACCAGAGAGACCTCAACTATCTACCTCCTTGACAGATGATAGCTACCTTTACAGCTGTAAAGTTACGTTACTACTGTAAGATAGCAGTACGCAAACCACCCTTGAGCCGACGAGAAGAGCGAAGATGACCTACGAGGATCCCCGACCAATCCGGTCGCGGCAGGCCTTGATCCAGGCGATGACGGAGGTACTCGACTCCGAAGCCGCCGATCAGGACATCACCGTGGCGGACCTCGCCCGCCTCGCCGGAGTGAGTCGGCCCACCTTGTACCAGCACTTCGGCGATCTGGCCACCCTGACTCATGCTGCGGCGCTCGCCCGGCTGGAGGCCGCCTTCGCCCAAATCCCGGAGGACAACCTCGGTGACACCTGGACCGCCTACGCGCGCAACACCTTCCACTTCCTGTTCACCGATCTGGACACCCACGCCCGGTTCTACCGGCGCGCTCTCCAAGGGCCAGCAGGGTACGCGTTCTCCCAGGACGTCGTCGGCCTGCTCGCCAGACGCCTTCTGGACACCTCGCCGCTTGGCCCGATCATTCGGCGTAGACAGGGACCCGACAGCCCACAGGATAGGGCCGAATTCTTGGCCGCCGGGGTGGCCTGGCACGTCATCCACTGGCTCCAGCAAGAGCCGCGCACCCCGAACACCGTGGACGAGGCCGCCGAGCGGGTCAGCGCCTTGCTGCTGGCGGCCTGCGGCGCGACCAAAGCCGAAATCGCCGCCGTCGAGGCAGGGACCGTCCACCCGGCATCGTGCGATGATCTACTGCGGCGGGTACGCCGGGATGCGTAGCCCATCCTGCCGCAAGACCGCTGAACAACCGTTACATTCACCCGCTGCGAGAAGCCCGAACCGACGGCTCTGCGACAGGCGTTCTCCACCAGGGCCTTCATCGACGAAGATGGCGAGCTGCGCCCCGAGCACAACCGGCCCTCCGAGATGTTGCTCGACCCGCAAGTCAACGTCATCGCGCTGATCTGAGCCACAGACGCCAACAAGGCCCGAACCTCAACCAACATTGACGATGACTTGGGTTCGAGCCTTGTGGGCCTCTTGGACTCCATCGACCACCACGGGAACAGACGACAGCCGATCAAGCGGCTAACTTCCGCGTGGAATCAAGGGTCCGACGGCGGGGCCGAGCCTGCTGGCGAGCCTGATGACCCGCTGATCGGGGCGTCGGCGGAACCAAAGAAGCGACCTCGAACGCGACTCTCAGACAACGAAGTGGACGCTCTGCGAACAGCCCGCGGTCAGGGCGTGAGCGTGACCGCGCTGGCACGTCGCTTCGGGGTTCACCGGGGCACGGCCTGGGCGAAGACACGGTGACGGGACGGGTTGGCAAGTTCCCTTGTGGCAAGTAAACTTGTGAAATGGAGTCGGAGCCGATCATCCTCGGCAGTGCCTACCGGCACGGCGTCACGGATGAAGCCATGCTCCATGCGCTCCGTTTCCCTGTCCGCCATTTCGTGCAAGACGACTCGATGACGATGTTCATCGGTCCCGATGAGACCGGCACCCTCGTGGAAGTCGGTGTGATCGAGTGGCACGGTGTCATCGCCATCACTCACGCCATGCGCCCGGCCCGAACCAAGTATCTGAGGTGAACCATCATGACTCGACGCTCCATTGAAGACATCAAGGCCCGTGCCGACGCTTTCGCCGACGCTTTCGAGAACTACGACCCGAAGCCCGGCGACCAGGACGCGCCCCTTCCGCCCGCGATGGCGGTCAAGCTCGCCGCCTGGCGACGCGACACCGCCGAGAAAGAGCTTGCCGAAGCCGTGCGCGCGGCGCGCGAGCAACGACTCTCCTGGCGCGAGGTGGGCGAGGCGATCGGCACCAGCGGTGAAGCCGCCCGCCAACGCTACGCCAGTGCATGAACGGCTACTGGAACCACAGCACCGCTTTCCACACATAGATCATGCGCATCGCCGCTCGTCGCGGCCATCGTGATCTGGCGGGGTCGCCCACTGCCAACCCCGCTTACGCGGATCCGGCTCTGAAGCGGGCTATCGGCACCGTTTCGCCAGATTCCGTGCCGAGTCCCGGTCCAACGTCTACGAACAAGAAAGGATCCCGCTCGTCGAGCGGGATCCTTTGCGAGTGGAGCATAGGGGATTCGAACCCCTGACCTCTTCCATGCCATGGAAGCGCGCTACCAACTGCGCCAATGCCCCAAATCTGAACGTCTCCGCTCGCGCGGCGACCTGAGACACAGTAGCGCACTGGTCTCGGTGATACCAAATTTCCTCTGTCTCCGCACGTCGAGGCGAGCTCTGGCTTCCCACCATCTCACCTGGATTCACACTCCGGAGGTGAGCTCGCGCGAGTTCTGTCCGCCGAGGCTGGTCATCAAGACCGCGTGCATGCGAGTGAACATGCCAGGGCATCCTTTGGTCCGTTATGGGTTCCGCTTTCGGTAATGCGGCCGTCCTCCAGCACGCAGATGGGGACGGCGGCCCTGAGGGTGAATATGCGGCGTGCGAACGCTGCAACCGTGGCGTTGGCGTGAGTCGTGCCAGACTCCACATAACCTTCTGCTCGGACAAGAGATCCAGATCGTAGATCGGCTGGTCGAGTACCACCACGGGTGACGGCCATCGTGTTCCCAATGCTGCAGCACCGCGTCATCCTCGGCCTCACCGCGGGTGCAGTCAAGTAGATCTCTGCCGATCACACGACACCGCGCTGACTGCTCTCGGATACAGATCAAAAAGAGTTCCCTCGGTCTTCACAGTTTCCTGTGAAGACCGAGGGAACTCAACTCTCGCTGTCCGTGGGACTACTACCTGTCGCTACAGCGGGAGGTCAATCAGTTTTACGAAGAAGCCTTCTTCGTAGCCGAGCCACCGGCAGCCGCGGGATCGGCTGACGAGCCTGCAACGGTGCCCGGATGGGCGTCCGGATGCTTGCTCTCCCAGGTGAACGGCTGCATGTCGCTGTCCGGGTCCTTCCAAGAAGGCCGGCGCAGCTGATAGATACCCAAACCGATACCAACGAAGACCACGGTCAGGCCGACCAGGATCCCGGTATATTCAGCCGGGCTACCGGTGCTGATCTGGTCCGGCGGCATGAAGCTGAGCACGAATGCCAACAACGATGCGAGGAAGCCAGCACCACCGATGATCCATGCGCCTGCCTTGCCGAACGGCAACTTGTAAGGACGCGGACGATCCGGCTGCGTCTTCCGCAAGCGGATGACCGAGGCGAACATCAGCATGTACATGATCAGGTAGCAGATGATCGCCTGCTGGCTCAACATCTGGAACGCGGTCTGAACCGACGGCAGCACGACGAAGAGCACGGACATCAAGGTGACAAGTGCGCCTTGAATCCACAGAATGTTCGTCGCAACGCCATGCTTGTTCGTCTTCTGCAAGAACTTCGGCAAGTAGCCTGCGTTGCCCACAGAAAGCAATGCTGAAGATGGACCCACAACCCACACCACGATGGCACCGAAGACACCGATCGCAAGCATGATCGCAAGAATCGGAGCGGCCCACGGAATGTGTGCCCAGGTGAACATATCGTAGAAGGTCACCAACAGCGCCTGGGTGAGGTTGATATCCTTCGCCGGAACGACGAATGCGATCGCGAGGGTACCGAGGACGAAAATCACCACGGTACCAACGGCTGCGATCATTACGCCCAGCGGATAGTTGCGCGAAGCATTGTCGACATCCTTGACGTGGATCGCGTTCATCTCCATGCCCGCGTAGAACAAGAAGATGCTCGACGCGAGTACCAGCGTATTGAAGTTGGAGAAATCAGGGATGAGATCTGCCGCTTTCATCTCAATAGCCGGAGTGTTGCCACTCGCGATGTAAAGGATGCCCATCACGATGAGGATCGCGGCCGGCGCGATGACACCGATATAGCCAGCCCATTTCGAGACCTTCGCAAACGCCGCAGTACCACGCAGGCCGATGAGCGTGGCTACCCAATAGATGGCGAGGACCACGACGAGGATGAAGATCGAGTTCTGGGAGATTCTCGATGCGGCGGCCTGATCAGTATCCACATAGGCAAGCGATACTGCCCCGAAGGTGAGCGCCGTCGGGAAGTAGACGGCGGTCTGCAAGAAGAGCATGAAGATCGCAAGGAAAGCCAAGCGTCCGTTGAACGCTTCACCAACCCAGCGGAAGACTCCGCCCTTTTCAGGCCAGCCCGTAGCCAGCTCCGCTGCCACCAGCGACTTTTCAGGCCAGCCCGTAGCCAGCTCCGCTGCCACCAGCGAAACCGGTACGAGGAAGAAGATGGCCGCGAACAGATAGTAGAAAATCGATCCGAGACCGTATTCAGCCTCGGCCGGTAGTCCCCGCAACGTCGCAACCGCGAGGATATTCATGACCGCGAGGCCAAGGACTGAGATCTTCCCAGTCTGGCCCGCTTTGCTACCTTTCGGCGCGACGGATCCCGATTTTGAGGTGGACAAGCTAACTCCTCGAGTTGATTAGTGGTGGAACCCGGGAGCCTGGCCTTCGACAGGCATGGGCGACTCAAATATCGGCGAGCAGCTCTGCGGCAAGGTCCATGCTCAGACCGTTGCGGACGACAATGCGCTGCACAGTGAGATCGGTCAGGTTATCCGGCATCGGATAAGCCGGCACCAACCAACCCTTCATCCGAAGACGGTCGGACAAGTGGTAGAGGTTCCAGTTCTTCGTGTGACCTGGCTTCAGTTGCCAAGCGAACACCGGAATATCGGAACCGTCGTTCCACAATTCGAATGCAGGCAGCTTCGCAATGCCGGACGACAGGAACAGCGCGACGTCCTGATTGTTCTGTTGGATCTCGCGGTAGCCTTCGAAGCCGTCGCGGAGGAAGAGGTAGTACTGCAGGATAATCTGCGCGCCAGGACGAGAGAAGTTCAGCGCAAACGTCGGCATTTCGCCGCCGAGGTAGCTTACCTTGAAGACCAGGTCCTCGGGCAGCCACTTCTCTTCGCGCCAGACTACCCAGCCAACGCCCGGGTAGACGCCGCCGTACTTGTGGCCCGAGGTTGAGATTGAGTGGACGCGCTCGAGGCGGAAGTCCCACACCAAGTCAGGCTGAATGAAGGGTGCGATCATGGCACCCGACGCGCCGTCGACGTGCAGCGGGATATCGAGCCCGGTCTTCTCCTGGATCTCATCAAGCTTGGCAGCGATCTGCTGAACAGGCTCGTACATTCCGGTGTAAGTAACGCCGAGAATCGCGACAACACCGATGGTGTTCTCGTCGACGTACTTCTCAAGCTCGTAGCCGTCGAGGACCTTGTGCTCATCGGTGATCGGAACGTAACGAGCTTCGACATCCCAGTAATTGCAGAACTTCTCCCAGCAGACCTGCACTGCGGAGCTCATGACCAGGTTCGGCTTATCGGTCGACTTGCCAGCGGCACGACGGGCATTCTGCCAATTGCGCTTGAATGCGAGGCCACCGAGCATGCATGCTTCGGACGAACCCGTGGTTGAGGTGCCAATGGCTCCATCCGCACTCGGAGCATGCCAAAGGTCTGCCAGCATCAACCAGCAGTTGGTCTCGATCGCTGCTGTGCGGGGGTACTCATCCTTGTCGATCATGTTCTTGTCGAAGGACTCGGCATACAGACGATCCGCATGCTCGTCCATCCAGGTGCCCACGAAGGTGGCAAGGTTCAACCGCGCATTGCCATCAAGCATCGTCTCATCGTGGCAGATCTGGTGGCCGTCTCCGGGAGCATTGAGTCCTTGGGGAACTCGTTGCGTGGAGTGACAGAGGACTCACCAGGGCGACTGAAGATCGGTTCGATTTGTTCGTTATTCGCGGTCATGGCTCTCTTCCGTTCGATTTGTTCGTTATTCGCGGTCATGGCTCTCTTCCAGTTCGTTAACTTCGTTGTTACAGCTCGCGGGCATATTTGCTCCGGCCAGTAAGAGTCTATCGGCTCTTATCGAGCACTGCCGGTTTTTAGATACGCGTGTTCACTATGGGCGTAGACGTCGGACGTATTCCCTAGTCGATGGCACCCTGAAAGAGCTAAGGTGGGTCAAGATCAGCAACTTTCACCTGAAGGCTGCACCCGCGTTGCATAGACAACACACACGGAGGTCACAAGATGACACACGACATCGACGGCTGGGAGAAGAAGGTCACAGCGGCAGCAGAGCACGCGGCGAAGGTCTACAACGACGAACTCGATCGCCTTGAGAAGCAACTCGGCAAGATCGAAAAACATGACGATCGCATCGTTGCCAGGGTTGAGCGTCAGGTTGCCCGGGACGCGAAGTTCGCGATGCATCACATCGAGTATCTCGAGCGAGTCATCGACCGCGAAGCGAAGCGAGTCGATCACGCTTACGATCGCATCGCCGCCAAGCAGGCGCGAGGCGCGAGCGAAGAAGCACTAAACCGGGCGGCTGAGCACGCCGTCAAGGTCGAGGCAGACGCGGAGAAGCACGTAGAGCGGGTCATAGATCATGTAGCCGCCGGTATCATCCGCGATGCGAAGTCTGCCGCCCGTCATATTCTCAAGGGTCTCGAGAAGCTCGATCTCGACGAGGAAGAACTGGACGAAGACGTTGAGGCTGACGCCGACAAGGTCGCCAAAGCACTCGCAGATGTGGTCGAGAAGGCTGACGCCTGACCCCACGCCATGCCGACAGGCTGACCCGCTCAAGGCAGCCGAGACTGCACTGCCTGTGTTTGAGACCAACCTACGCAAACCTCAAACGCATGCAGTCGGCCTGCGACTCGCGGCGCTGTGCCCGAGAAGGGCCTATATCCGGCAGAATGGCGTCCGTGAACCACGCATTGGGCCTCATCGCTGGAACAGTCGCAGACGCAGTCTTCGGCGATCCGAAGCGCCACCACCCGGTGGCGTGGTTCGGGACCTGGGCTTCTTGGCTCGAGAAACACCTCTACCGTGATTCGATCACCCGGGGAGCAGCTTTTACGTTGGCGGCGCTCTCACCTGTCATCGTCATCGGCATCGTCGCCGAGAGACTCACCCGTGATCGTCCGGTGGCTCACACCGTTGTCAGCGCCACCGCCACCTGGGCGGTACTCGGCGGGCACAGTTTGGCCGCCGAGGGTATCGCGATGGCTGATGAACTCGCCGCGGACAAGATTGACGCCGCTCGCGAGCGGCTTACGCATCTGTGCAGCCGCGACCCGCACAACCTCGACGCAGCAGAACTTGCCCGCGGCACAGTCGAGTCATTAGCGGAGAACACCTCGGACGCCGTCGTCTGTTCCCTGTTTTGGGGAGCTGTCGCCGGCATTCCCGGCTTACTGGCGCATCGGGGTATCAACACCCTGGACGCGATGGTCGGCTATCGCAACCCCCGTTATGAACGATTCGGCAAGGTCGCCGCGAGATTGGACGACGCTGTTGCCTTCATTCCGGCCCGGCTTTCGGGAGTGATCTCCAGTGCCTTGGCCGGCACCGTCGACGGCAGCCCGGCGAATGCGTGGCGAGTCATGTTGCGCGATGCCCGCAACCATCCCAGCCCCAATGGTGGTTGGTGTGAGGCCGCCTGGGCGGGTGCGCTCGACACTCATCTGGGTGGCCCCTCCGAATACCACGGACGCATTGAGGAGCGTCCGAGACTCGGCGATCCCGAGGCTCCCGCACCTGACTCGGGCACGATCCGAAGGGCGGCACGCCTAGTCGACACGGTGACGGCTGCGAGTGCCGGACTTGCCGCAGTAGGTTCGTTGATCGTCGGCACACTCGCGAGATCGGTTAGCCGAGAAACTGCTCGGCGCGCTGGTTCCAGGTGACCAGCTTCCAGAAGCCCTCGGTCTTGGCAGACAGCATCGTCCAGCCGCAGTTCGACATGCTGGCCAAAGTGATCGCCGTCGGGTAGTCCCAGCCGAGCACGCCGGCGGTGCCCATCCGGATCGCCAACCCGTGGCTGGCCACTACAACAGTCTCACCTGGGTGCCGCTCGGCGATCTCTTGCAATGCCGCGACCACTCGCACTGCGAGCTCGGCACTGGTCTCCCCTGTCTCCGAGCGCCGCGCATCCCGACCTTCCGCCAACGCCAGAGCGAACTCTGGATGAGCACGGTAAATGTCTTCGGCGAACATGCCTTCCCAGGAACCAACCTTGATCTCCATCAACCGGCTGTCGGTCACAATGGGCAGATCGACCCTGCGTGCGAGCGCCCGTGCGGTGTTATAAGCCCGCTGTAACGGGGAGGTATAGATCGCGTCCACCGGAAATCTCGATAAGCCGGCCGCAGCAACCTCGGCTTGAGTCAGGCCGACACTGTTCAAAGGCGCATCAAGGTGGCCCTGGAAGCGGCTCTCCACATTGAAAGAAGTCTGACCGTGCCGCCACAAGATGATCTGAGTGCGCTCAGAACTCACTGCCGACCGCCGGCCTCATCCGCTTCGTCAAAGCCGTTGACGTTGCCGGAATCTGATACCTCATTTTCAGCAGATGCTCCGGCCGTGGGGCCGGTGTCTCCGGGAAGTTTCAGCTCGATGACCGGGCAGTCCTTCCAAAGGCGCTCCAAAGCGTATAGCTCACGCTCCTCGTCGTGCTGGACATGAACGACGACATCTCCGTAGTCGAGCAGAACCCATCGATTCTCCTGATCGCCTTCGCGACGCAACGGACGAAGCTTCTCGACCTCAATCAGCCTCTCCTCGACGGCATCGACGATCGCTCCGACTAACCGCTCATTATTCGCGCTGATGATCAGGAAAATGTCGGCGATCGCGAGCGGCTCCGAGACGTCGAAGGCGATGATCGCCTTGCCCTTCTTCTCGTAAGCCGCTTCGGCGGCGAGCCGAGTGGTCTTGATGGCTTCTTCGGTAGCGCTCACATCACATCCAAACTGATCTTCCGCAGATCTCGAGGGTTCGGTTTACCAATCAACACTATCCGCCTTGAGCGTTTCGCCTTCGTTCGCCGGCGTATAGAGGCCACGTTTAGCGACATACTGGACGACCCCGTCGGGTACCAAGTACCACAACGGCAGGCCCTGACGCACTCGGTTTCTACACTCGGTGGAGCTGATTGCCAGGGCCGGCACCTCAAGCCTGGTCACCTTCTCAGCCGGTAGATGACTGATGTCTCGAGCCTTCAGGTCGACACCGGGTCGTGAGACCCCCACGAAACTCGCCAGGTCGAAGAGTTCATCGGCCCCTCGCCAGGTGAGGATCGAGCCGAGCGCGTCCGCACCAGTGATGAACGTCAGATCGACATCTTCACCACGCTCGGCCGTCAGCTCCTTGAGGGTGTCGACGGTGTAGGTATTCCCATCCCGATCGATGTCTACCCTCGACACAGAGAACCGTGGGTTGGAGGCAGTGGCGATCACCGTCATCAGGTAGCGATCTTCACGGTTACTGACCTTGCGTCCGGCCTTCTGCCAGGGTGTTCCGGTCGGGACGAAGACGACTTCTTGCAGATCGAAGCGGGCGGCCACCTCGCTTGCCGCAACCAGGTGCCCGTGATGGATCGGATCGAAGGTGCCGCCCATCACACCCAAGCGGTATCGGTGTTTACCATCACGAACACGCGCGAGTCCAAGGTCAATGGACTCATGTGATTGTGCCCCGACATCGGTCATGGGCAGCACATTACTGGGCTTGCGC
>JALHFX010000013.1 GCA_022837595.1 Propionibacterium sp. | reverse complement strand
TGCTCGACTTATCAAGAACCTCACGGATGTCAGTAGCCACCCCTTCTGGTATTCGCTACCCGACATCGTGCTCCGTCTCACCGATGAAATCACCCGGAAGGCAAGCCGCCAGATCGCCGAAGACAGCCCGCTAATGACCGGCAGGATCTTAGCAATCTTCGTGGACGGCTCCTAGGCCTTGACGAACTCCGGAAACCGTGGGTGAGTTGCCGCTATCGTTTCCTCGGCTGTTCGGCCCGGCGAGCGTACTTCTGATGCGTCGCTGACACCGGTCACTAGAACCGCTTGTCGTTAAGTCGTCAGTACACGCCCAAGCATTGCGTTCGCTTTGAAGGCCACTTTGAACAGCCTCCGTCGTCTTAACCTGAATCCGCCGATTTCCCGCTGCTGCGCGTCCCCTGGCGTGCGCGACGCGGCCCATCGGCGGATTCAGGCTTAAAGACGCCTGTCGGGCAGTCGTACGCGCACGTATTGAGGCCAGCGAGCGGTGCCGGCACCGATTACTCTCCTTCGAGAGCGATGATCTTGCCGGTCTGCACGCCATCGACAGACTTTCGGAAAGCCCGGCCGACAACGGCAGAAGACACCTGCCCGAATCCGGGGAAAGCACTGTGATAGCCCACGGCTTCGGCTAAGACCGAGGGACTGACCGCATTGATCCGGATACCGCGAGGCAACTCGACTGCGGCTGCGAGAACGAACGACTCGAGTGCGCCGTTCGCCATTGATGCCGCGGCTCCGCCGAGGATCGGTTCGCGGGCCAGGATGCCAGTGGTCAGCGTGAAAGAGCCGCCATCGCGAACAAAGGGCGTTCCGATGCGGACAACATCGAGTTGACTGAGCACCTTCCCTCTGAAGCCGGCAATGTAGTCCTCGCGTTCGAGTGCAGCCAGCGGCTTGAAGGGAACGTCCCCGTGCGCGACGGCGACGGCATCCACATGACCCACTTGTTCGAAGAGCCTCTCGATCGACGCGGAGTCTGTGACGTCCACGGATGGAGTCGTGTTGCGGCTTACCGCCACGACTTCGTGGTCCGCCGCGGTCAGCGCGGCGACTGCCGCGCGCCCGACCTGTCCGCTTGCCCCGATGACTAGTACCTTCATGACGGCTTTCCTCCCTTGGCTAACATCGAGATGAGTTCTTCTGCGCTGTCAATGGTGTGTGCGATGAAGGCCTTGTGAATGGCGGCACGATCCTCAGTCAAAATCGCATCCATCAAGTCGGCGTGGAGCTTATAGGCGCGATCCGGATCAGAGCGCGTGCGCTGATCGGCCGCCAGCGCAATCGTGATGTGCGCCTTGGTTACTGGCCAAAGATTGATCAACATATAGTTCTCGGAAGCTATCCAGATCTGGCGGTGGAAGGTCAGATGAGCCTCAAGCTGAACTATCGGATCAGGATCATACGTAGTCCGGCTGAACTGAGTCCAGCCTTCCTGGACGATGGACATGCGTCGACCGGTCGGGTCGGCGAGAATGGCATCGATCGCGAGCATGTCCAGTCCGACTCTGGTTGCAGCAATATCGCGGAGTTGACTGTTGTTGACCTCGGCGATCCGAAAACCTCGATAAGGCTCCTGAACAATAAGGCCCTCGCCTGTGAGCTGATTCAGTGCTTCACGCACTGTGGGTCGGCTCACCCCAAGATCGGACGCCAGTTGTGCTTCAGTGACCTTGGCTCCCGGCTTGAGGTAACCCAGGGCAACGGCTCGACGGATCTCGCGGCCCGCGGCAGCTTTCCTGGAAAGCGTAGTGACCTGAGCAGGCCCGCGTGGTTCGCTCGCGTGTTGTTGTTGAGTCCATTGAGACATGGTTCGGGCTTCGCTGGTCACCATTTCATCCTAACGCAGATTGTCTGACGGGAGGCTCGTGGTCTGTTTACTCGCTCGATTGAGCCAAATCAGTCGGTAATACAGCAACCCGGCACGGCCATGCGGAGCTACTTTCCGCGAGTGCGAGCCCATTCCGGACGGGAGCCCACTATAAGATACCAAGCTTCAGATTGGCATGGTGAGAGGCGGCTAGCTCAGACTTCATTGACATCGACGATGACGCGTCCCCGGATCTCTCCGGCGAGCATCCGTTCAGCGGTTGGAATGACCTCGTTCAACCCGATGCTGCTTGTGATCAGTCCAAGCTTGGTCGGATCGAGATCGGAACCGAGGCGCTCCCAGGCAATCAGTCTTTCGCTTCTGGGGCACATCACACTGTCGATACCTACCAACGTGATTCCACGCAAGATGAACGGCGCGACGGACGCGGGGAACTCCATGCCACCAGCCATGCCGCAAGCAGTCACCACTCCACGGTAGTTGGTAGTAGCGCAGATGTTGGCCAGAGTGTGGCTGCCCACGACATCGATCGCGCCTGCCCACCGTGCCTTGGCCAGTGGCCTGCTTGGGCCATCGAATTCGCTGCGGTCGAGCACTTCGCCAGCGCCGAGGGCGCGGACATATTCAGCTTCCTTTGGGCGTCCCGTGACCGCCACGACGGAGTACCCTAGCTTAGAGAGTACGGCCGTCGCGACGCTACCGACGCCGCCCGCGGCACCGGTAACGACTATCTCGCCGCTGTCCGGGGCGACTCCATGCTTTTCGAGAGCCAGCACGCACAGCATTGCGGTGTAGCCGGCGGTACCGATGGCCATCGCCTGTTTGGGCGAGAACTGCGCTGGCAAAGGCACTAGCCAATCACCCTTCAAACGAGCTTTCTGTGCCATGCCGCCCCAGTGACGCTCCCCAACCCCCCAACCGTTGAGCAATACCCGATCGCCCGGTTTGTAGGCGGGGTGGAGGCTCTCCTGAACAATACCGACCAGATCAACACCGGGAACCATTGGGAACTGTCGCGCAATCTTTCCGCGTCCTGTGATCGCTAGCGCATCTTTGTAGTTCAGCCCGGTGTAGGCAACTTTCACACTGACATCACCTTCGGGCAACTGTGCCTCGTCGATATTCACGAGGTTCGCTCGATAACCCGCGTCGTCGTTTTCGATTAGTACGCCCTTGAACATAGAGGAATCCTCTCCAGGAATGGCCAACAAGGCGATCTGCAGCGTAGAGGAACAGATTGTCATAAAACCTTGCAGTCTGACAAGAACACGGCGGTGCCAGGCCGGCGTTCCTCGGCCTTTCTCAGCATCGGGCACCACCGAGGCCCAGGACGCCAGCAGGTCTGCTCTGTAAGACAATTTCGGACCAGATGTTGCTTCCGACAGTTCGGACTGATAGGTTTCGTCTGAAAGCAGATTGTCTGGCGATCTGACAAAGAGGTTTGAGTTGCCAATGCCTATGCCGTCATCTATCTCCCGCACAGGAGCCTGCCGAGCACGGTCAGTGTTGCGTCGTGTTCTCAACCCTGCGCTTCTGGCCGACAGCGTTATCAACCGGCATGGCGAGGAACCGCGGCAGCTCTACCCATCGTCGCGGCGGGCTTGATTCGAGAGGGGAACCACATGCATGTTGTTGTTATCGGTGGCGGCATTATCGGCCTGACCACCGCCTATCATTTGGTCAAGGAGGGTGCCTCGGTCACGCTCGTCGATGCGCGTGAGACAGGCCTCGGAGCCACCGACACCAACGCAGGGTGGCTAGTGCCTGCCGACAGCGCTCCTTTAACCGGGCCGACCGTCATTTGGCCAGTGCTCAAATGGATGCTACAGCCCGATAGCCCGGTCTATATCAAGCCAACTGTCAAGCCCGATGAGCTGGCCTTCCTCCTCCGGATGCTGAGCACCTGCACGTCGAAAGCGCAGCGTGCCGGCTTCGCTGCGAATCTCGAATTCACCAAGAACACCCTGAAATTCTTCGATGAATATCGGGCAGACGGCATGGACTTTCAGCTGGAGACGCAAGGCCTGTTGCTCGCCTATAAAGATAAGGCAAACTTTGAAGGTCTAGCTTTGCTCTTGTACCGCGAGTTGCTGGAACGCTATGGTCTGGCGCCGACAATGTTCGTCGGTGACGCAGTTCGCGAGTTCGAACCGCGTCTGGCGGACAGCGTCTATGGCGGCTGGTATTTTCCGAAGGAACGCGCCGTCGATCCTCGTGCGCTGGCTGGCGCGCTACACAAACGCCTCGTAGAGCTCGGCGCCGAGATTGTGGAGAAAGCCCCGATTGACCGGGTCGACATCGTCGATGGCCGTGTGCGCTCCATCGCCTCAGGCCGACAGATCTTCACCGCCGACAACTACGTGCTGGCTGCCGGTGCGTGGAGCGGACAGGTATCGCAGAAGTTCGGTCTGGACCTGCCGATCAGAGCCGGAAAAGGCTACAGCGTTGATCTTGAGCCCATAGAGCTGCGGTGCCCCATCAACCTCGGCGACGCTAATGTCGCCATCACCTCATTTAACGACCGTCTCCGTGCTTGCGGCACGATGGAGATCGCAGGCTTGGACGAGGAGATCAACCAAGTTCGCGTGGACGCCGTCCTTCGCGCGCCTGGTGAGTACTTCCGCGATTTCGAGTCCCCGAGAGTAATGCCCACTGCGCTCGCTGGGATGCGTCCGATGTCGGCCGACAACCTGCCGATCATTGGCCGCCTGGGCACTCTGCGCAACGCCTTCGTCGGTACTGGTCACGCCATGTTCGGAATGACGCAGGCACCGGCGACTGCAGAGGCGCTGACCAGGTTAATCATGCACGACGAATTCTCTCCGGCACTACGACCCTACGCTTCGACCCGCTTCCTTGGCGGACGTTGATCATCCGAAATTATTCAAATCACTAGGAGGAATACACTCAATGTCTACTCGCAAGAACGCTGACCTGCGCGGCATCCTGGCTGCTGTGCCCACTCCCTTCACTGCCGATGGTAGTGCCATTGACGAGGATGCCCTGCGTCGTCAGGTCGAGCGCTATGTCGCTGCCGGTCTCGACGGTATCGTGCCGACAGGAACGACTGGAGAGTTCACCAACCTGACCACCGACGAATACCGTCAGGTTGTCAAGGCCTACATCGATGCCGTTGCAGGACGCATCAAGGTGGTTATCGGCGTCGGCTCCGTCTCCACCCCAGGTGCTGTTGAGCAGGCCAAGTACGCTCAACAGGCTGGTGCTGACGCGATCATGGTCGTACCTCCGTTCTACGATCCGCTCTCCTTCGATGAGCTGAAGATCTTCCTCGCGGACGTTGCCTCGGCCATCGACCTGCAGATCGTCTACTACAACGTTCCCGGCGCCACCGGACTTCGTCTCGAGGCAGCCGAGCTGGCCGAGCTGGGCAGCATCGACGGAGTCGACTATCTCAAGGACACCTCAGGCAATATGGTCGGCCAAGTCGAGCTGCTCACGGTCCATGCCGACGCAATCACTTCCTTCAACGGCTGGGATACGCTCACCTTCGTCAGCATGGCTGCTGGCGCCAAGGGGTCAGTCTGGGGTGTAGCTTCGATTGTCCCGGAGAGGGCCGTTGAGCTGTGGACTACTCTGGCGGTCCAGAAGGATCTCGAAAGAGCTCGTGAGCTGTGGTTGCCACTCTGGAAGCTCAGCAACTTCCTCGAATCGGTCAATTACGTCGCGGGCATCAAAGCTGCGCTCGAGATCATCGGCCAGCCGGTCGGGCAGCCCCGCAAGCCAATCCTGCCTCTCGCCGATTCCAAACGCGCCGAGCTGGCTGAGATCCTGAAGGAACTCAGCGCCGGAGCATAACAACAGGACTCAACACTCAGACCACCCCTCGGCTGGGGCGTTGCCAGAAAGACGTCTCCGGTGACGCCACAGCCAGAAGGGGTGGCAAAGCCCTCATAAAGATGCGAGACGTTCGAGCGAGTCGTGGTGCCGCATCCGTGGCACCGTGAGGCGGAGGTGATCCTGCTGTGGCGGGTCAGACGGATCGGACCATCCCAGCATTTCTCACCGCTGCCAAACTGTGCGGACCTCGGTCGGCCGTGAGTCACTGGACGTGTTCGTCGAAGACGGGATCGGGAACCAAGTGGACGTGGTTCCCGATCCCCGCTGGCCTGACGCAGCGCATTGGCTTGCCTTCGATTCCGCCAGCTCGGCGACGTGTGCTCTGTTTGATCTATACCGCAGTCCACGCGGCGTTCTCCGATCGAACCCATCCGCGTCGACCAATCCCAGGGGATGCCGTATCGCAAACTCCGACGACGCCACTCAACCCAATACGGGGACAGCGCGACTCAGTCCACATCAGACGCCTATTCGCTGAGTGCCAACAGCGACCGTCTCTCGACCAAAGCCCCAGGCACGTGATCGCCAGCGGGGGCGTCAGCCCGTGTTGCGCGCGCCGTGTGTCACGCGGCGCAGCCAGGTCACCAAAGCCCTCAGCCAATGGGTGTTGCAGCATCCACCCGAAATCTGGTGCGGCAAGAAGACGGCATGGCGGAGGCTTGCCATGACGTCACGCACGTTTCACATGGTCAGCAAGGTCTTTCTGACCCCTGCTCCAATCACGTATTCCGCTCACGCCTCATCGTGCATTTGATCAGGATCTGCACGACGACAACTATTTGGATAGGGCAAGTAATGAAGCAAACCAGTTCCCAAAGACGAGAATTCGGGTACATTCCCGCGGACGAAGAGCCCACTCAATGGGTGTGTATGCCAAAGGGGCAGAATATCTCCGGCTACAACACTGGGATTATCTATATTGAAAACGTCTGGTACCCACTGGTCCCGGGCAATGTCGTCAATGCTCACACTTACGACTTCCCGGTGCGGTTAAAGGCTGTTCGCGGGTTGGACACCCCCAAGTTACACGCCGCCGACCCCGAAGCTTGGGGGGCGATTCTGGAAGCAGCGTCGGAGCTTCGACGGGAGGGCGTTCGGGTCATCTCGGGTGCTTGCGGATTCTTCGGCCATTTTCAATCGCGGCTTGCGGACGCGATGGATATCCCAGTGGCATTATCCAGTCTCGTTCAAATTCCATGGATTCAAAGCAGTATCAGCACACGAAGCCAGATAGGGGTACTCACTGCAAATGCAGCCGCGCTAACGCCGCAACTTCTCAAGGAATGCGGCATTCTACAAAGCGACCGACTGGTCATCAAGGACTTACGGCACGCACCCCATTTCTCAGCGATCATGGAAGATCGCGGGTGTTTCGACAATGCTCAAGTCCGACTGGAAGTCGTGGCAGCTGCCGAAGAGCTAGTACACGACAACCCGAATATCGGCGCCATCTGCCTCGAGTGCAGCGATATGCCGCCCTACGCATATGCGATACAACGCGCTGTGCAGCTGCCCGTATTCGATTTCACCACGATGATCCGTTGGCTGAACAACTCGGTGAGCGCGAAGCCGTACGCCGGCTGGATCTGACCCAGACAAACCGGTCGATCAGGTAAGAGATTCCGCAGGTAGATCAGGGACGGCGGTCCCAGCGGTGGGTAAGCCAGGCATGGGAGGGCAGTCGTTGGGCGATGATGCCGGCGTTCGCCAAGCAAATGAGTGCCTCGATGACCGGGCCGGTGAGTTCGGTGCAGATGGCGAGCTTCGTGAAGCCGCGGTGGTGCCAGGAGTTGGTCCGCTCGACTACCCAGCGTTGATCTTCCTGAAGCGGACAGAACCTCTAAGCCACTCAGTCCGCGGGCCCCAGCCGGTACCGATTGTCCGTCCGTCTTGACGCCGGCGGGCGGGCTACCCCAAGTCTGCGTAGACTCCACCAAACGAGATTGAACAACGCCACCGTCCCGCCGGCAATGGTTTGAACCATGGTCCCCGGCTCATGGACCGCAAATGCCCAACTGAGCCACAGCATCGCAGCCATCAAAGTAGCGATCAAGTAGCCGGGAGCAACCCCCTTGACCGATGCCGAGCGCACTAAACGCACACTCTGACCGCCGTTTGCCACCAGCACGGCAACTATAGCGACCATGCCGAAGCTTGCCGAACCGAAGTTCAGGTCAGTTCCAACCATGGCCAGAATGATCAGCGCGCTCGGCAGAACCGTGGGAACCGCACGTAGTTGTCGGTGCCGAATGATGACGGTCATGATTGCCGTTGTCTGCAATAGACAGATCGAATTCATTGTGATCATATTCGGCGCCCGGATGATAATGCCGTGGCTCAGCCAGGAGACGTTGTTTGCAAGGATCACTTGCCATGTCAACAACGACATGCCAGCAGTATTACGAATGCGAAACAACCTGATCAACTGAGGAAGCCCTATCGACGTCGAGGCGACAACGGCGGCCCAGCCTAGCGCTTCCGTAGTGGACATCGGGCTTGACCTCTCGTATTAGGAATCGACCGTCAATGCGAACGTCGGCAGCTACTCATGGTTGCTCCTGGGGTGTTCTTTCCTTCACCATCGAAGGTCCGTTTTACAAAGAAGACCGCGCCACCAAAGACGGCGGCGACAAGCACCAACACTACGAGCGTTCCTGGACCCATGTCTGTCCCCTTCCCTGGCTGAGAATAATCGGCGATCAAATGCTCAACGAGCACACGCCCGACAACGACCGTGGTGGCCCCGTCGGCTTCGGCGCGGGCCACCACCGTCTCGCAGTACTACGGGAATCTGCGCTTGAGCGACCATGGTTTCACAGAGCTCACCCCGACTCTCGGGCCAGATCCCCGAGGACCGCGGTAGGTATCTCTCGAGAGCAGGTGAACGCTGGGTGATGCGCGGTCGCATCAAAGCCCATCAGATCGCAGCACCTTGCCAAGCTAGAGAGTCTTGACCGAGATGCTCGGGTCGCGACTCACCCCTCGGAATCATTCATCGAGGAGAGAGTCCATGATCTCGGCTTCGGGCGTATTCTTGCCCTCTCCATCGACCGTCTTCTTGATCAAGAAGGCCGAACCGCCGAAGACAATGACAATGATCGCGATCAACATCACGACTGTTCCAGGTAACATATCAGCTTCTCTTTCTCATCCATGTGGTGATCAGAAGATCGGGATTAGTGAATTGAACATCATAAGGATCATCAACGGAGCTGCGAAGAACTTGACGTAAGGATCGAACCAGGCCCCTATCTTCAGATCGCTACCAACGTTCATCGCCTCTGTACGGATCTTCTTGGTACCGTAGACGTAGTTGTAACCAACGGCTCCCAGACCCGCAGTCACGATGAATACATAATTTCCAGCGAAGTTATTCCAGAAATCGAACTGGTTGGTATCAACGACGCAGACGAGTGCCATGACGAGAGTAACCACACCCGTGACAAGCACAACTAGTTTCCGATTCCAACCCATGCCATCGGAGAAGGACGTGACAGCCACTTCCATCTGCGCCATGGCTGATGTGAAAGCAGCGAAGAAGATTGCGATCATCACTAGAATACCCATGATATTTCCCAGTGGGATCAGGGCGAGCGCGCTCGGCAACACGATGAAGATCAGTCCGGCACCAGACTCTGGGTTCAAGCCGAGAGCGATACAGGTTGGAATGATAGCGAAACCCGAGATAACCGCAGCCGCGGTGTCGACGAACGCGACAGTAGTCATGCTCATTGTGACGTCTTCGTGCTTCTTGATATGGGAACCATAGACCAAGACACAACCGGGGCCGACACCCACGGAGAACAGTGCTTGCCCCAGGGCCATCTTCCACAGCTCAAGGCTGGCCAGATTCGACCAAACAGGGTTGAGGTAGAAATTGTAACCTTCAGCAATATCTGGAATCGCGAATGCACAGAAGACGATCACGACGAAGAAGATCACGAAAATGGCGGGAACCAGGATCTTGCTCGCAGCCTCTATACCCTTCACGATGCCTAAATAGAGCACCCCAATCATGGCCATGGTGACCAAGCCCGTAAGCACCAACATGATCGTGGTCTGATCGCTCTGCATATTGCCGTAGATCTCTTCTGGCGGCATTTTTGATTTCATGTCGGTAGCGAAGACATACATGAAGTACACAGCGGCGGCCGTGACGCTCATATAGAAGAAATTCATCGTCGCGTAACCCAACGAGAAGAACCCGCCGACTATTCGGCCGCCGGTCTTGTTCTTCAAGATCTTACTCCACGCATCCAGAGTGCCACCCTGAATAGCCTTGCCGAAGCCGGCTTCAACCATGGCAAGCGGCAGAACAAGCAAGATCATGCAGATAAGGTATGCGAATACGAAGGTTCCACCTCCATACGCTCCGACGAGGAACGGAAAGCGCCAGACATTCCCGAGGCCGATGGCCATACCGGCCATCGACATGATTACGCCGAAACGACTTCCCCAACCTTCCCTCTGCTCTACTGATTTATTAACGGTACTTGGCATCTCTCTACTTCCTGCGTAGGTCGGCTTGCAGAGCCGACGACACTCTCGAGTTGTGGCGTGGTCCCCGAGCAGCCCTATTTCCAGGCCACAGTCGAGATAGATATCAATATGCGGTTATTCAATAATTCAGTTCATCTACGAGTACAGCACGACCCGGAGACCTCCCGGAACAGCTCGCTTGGCTCGACAATGAACTGCGCCTCCACATCCATGAGGTCGTAAGTCGTTCCTTGCCTCGGGATGCGATGGACCCGCACACCGGGGCTTTCACAGGTCCCGACTCCCGGCGAACCTGTCCTTGTTGCCTACCCTTCCTCGGTGAAGGTTCTGCTGGGCCAAGCATTTCATCAAATGTTGTTTGTCATACAATCTGACTATCAAGTAGTTTGACTGATGAGTGGCGGCGAAGTCAAGGGGCGATCGTCAATTGTTTGTTTCGAGTTTGGATGCGACCTCGATCGCGAGCAGCTTGAACCGTTCGCGCGAGATCTGCCGGATTCGAGTTTGGAGTCTGACCGGGCTCATCGGCGCAGCGGGTGTATGCCGAGCGGGCGACGTCTCGCTCGACACGATGAGGCCGGCCGTCACTCGGTTTGGCGAAGGGAGCGGCTACTCGCAAGCTGTGACCATCGCTCGGGCACCTCCCAAAGCACGAACACGATCCTGGTCTGTGTTGCGCGACAGGACCGGCGCGGATAGGAGAAACGAATGTGGCACACAGGGTTCGGCTGTTCGACGCAGCATGGGGACCCGTCTTCGGAGACCATCATGGCTACGCTGGCCGCGGCATAGACGATGTGTCCTTAACAATGAACAGGAGCTGGCGCTTAGCCGCCGTACCCACGCCCTCAACGCGCTCAGGCTCGCGACCCGCAGATGGGAGACGGTTTGCTGACAGAAAACAGCCCGAGTGGTTGAGGGCTTGTTTTCGGATCGTCGCCCAGGGTCCTGGCTACCTCGGAGGTCCAAGCAATGAACACTAACGACGCCATCATTCTTGTTGTGGCGGTCTTCGTGATCATCGGAGCCGTCGACCGCGCGCTCGACAACCGATTCGGTCTGGGGGAGCAATTTGAAAAGGGCATGATGACCTATGGCCCATTGGCGTTGTCCATGGTTGGCATGGTCTGCATGACCCCAATACTGGCCAAAATACTGAACCCGATCGTCGTGCCTTTCTACGCCGTGCTCGGCGCCGACCCGGCGATGTTCTCGGGCACGCTGCTGGCCATTGACATGGGCGGATACCCATTAGCCATGGAGTTGGCCCAGACCCCACAGGCCGGCCTGCTTGGCGGTGTCATCCTGGCGGTCGTTCTCGGTCCAACAGTGGTATTCACGGTTCCAGTCGGGTTGGGTATCGTCGCCAAGAAGGACCGCCCTGAGTTCGCCAACGGCGTCTTGGTCGGCGTGTTAACCAGCCCGGTAGGCGTGCTGGTCGGCGGACTGATGGCAGGCTTGGACCTCACGATGATCTTGGGCAATCTCGTCCCGATAGTCATCGCTGTGGTGCTGATCGCCTTGGGCTTGTGGAAATTCCCGGCCGCAATGACGCACGGTTTTCTGACCTTTGGCAAGTTCCTGATCGCACTCATTACGATTGCCCTGGCAATCGCGACATTTGAGTTCCTCACGGGCATAGCGATCATGCCGCCGGGCTGGGAAATGACCCCGGTAATGGATGGCATGACGATCGTCGCAAGGATCTGTCTGTTCTTGATGGGTGCGTTCACTCTGATCAATCTGATCGTCCGGGTGGCCAGAAAGCCGCTCACCAGATTCGGACGATTGATCGGCATCAACGAGGTCGCCTCCGGCGGCCTGCTCATGACATTGGCCACCGTCATTCCCGTCTACCAGATGATGCGCGATATGGACAAGCGCGGCGTCTTCATCGTTACCACCTGGTCGGTGGCCGGTCAATCGGTGCTCGGTGGCCATCTGGGGTTCATAGCTGGCGTCGAACCGGAGATGATCGCCCCGATGATCGTCGGGAAGCTTGCGGCAGCGTTGACCGCCGTCGTGTTGGCTTACTTCATCGCACTCAAGCGATATCCCGCCTGCGACATCGCCGCGTCACAAGTAACGGACCCCGACACGACCGCCCCATAGAATCGCGCCTTGCGCCCTGGACTGCCCGTTCAAAGGTACAAGAAGGCGGGCGAGCCACTGCTTCACTATCCCGCAAGATTCGACAGGTCGAACCAGGTATCGGCCAGCGCATGGCCTGCCGGGTAGGGATCGGTCGGGTCGAGCACCGCCCGACTGAAGCCATAGATCCACGCCTGTCCTGCTATCGCGGGGACGACCGCTTCATACGCACCCACGCGAGTGAGCCCCTCAATCTGGCAGGTGAATGTAGTGCCCGTGATCGATTCGTGGACGAACGGCTGGCCGACCTTCAGATCGCCACGCGCGTGCATCAGCGCCAAGCGCGCGGACGAGCCCGTGCCGCACGGAGACCTGTCGCAGCGTCCGGGCGAGACCACCACCGTATTCTTCGCCGTCAACACGCCACCCTCGCTACGCAATGGCCCCATGAATTTAAGATTGGTGATCCCGGGCATCTGCGGATTCCCGGGATAGGAGACCGGCAGCTGTGCGGCTGCGGCGAGCTTTATCTGTTCACCGAGATCGCACAGATCACGTGCCTCGCTCGGGTTCAAAGCGAACCCGAGGTCTTCCGCCTCAACCATGACAAAGGTCATACCGCCATATGAGATGTCAACGCGAAGACCCGGAAATCCCTCGAGCTCGACTACAGCGTCGCGATAGTAATTGAAGGCGGGCTGATTAACGAAGCGAACACTGGTGACCTTACCGTCGCGACATTCACAACGAACCGTGATCAGCCCTGCCGGAGACTCCAGGGTCAGATCAGTCACGGGTTCGGCCATCGGCACGATGCCCCGCTCAAGCAGCACAGTGGCGACGCACATCGTGTTCGAGCCCGACATCGCCGGGTACTCCGTGGACTCCATGATGATGTATCCCATCTGAGCGTCAGGATGATTCGAGGGCAGCACGATATTGGCGTTGTGCCAGACGGCTCCACGGGGCTCGAGCAGGACGAGACGACGAAGCTCGTCGTCATTGCGTTCCAGCCAGAGTTTCTTGTCGAACATCGTCTCGCCCGGTATGTCGCCGACACCCCCGACAATGACGCGACCAACCTCGTCTTCAGCGTGACAGTCGATTATCTCGAGATCGCGTTTCCACATCATCTTCCATCCTTGCTTTCTGTAGATTCCGTACGGTTCCGAACCACTGTTGCTCGGTGCCCGCCTCTTTGACCCTCGTGGGCCAGCCAGATCTACTCGTCAAGCTCTCGCAACCAGACTTCCGACAAGCTGTCCCTTGGTCGCTCTTGACATGACCCACCATAGATGACATCATCTGATTATCAGATTGTCTGACATTCAGCAGAACGAGTAGCTGGTCAGGCTCGACCTTCAACGGAGAGGGATGATCGTTTTGGACATGGCCTTGGTCAGGCAAGCTCCTCGACGACCCTGCCGTCAAGGAAGATGGCCCACTGCCTTGAGAGAAGATGCCCATACCTCTTCGGACCGTGCCCCCTCCTTCAGACGACACGCCTCACTCACCACGGCCATCTATTGCGCAGGCAATCGCCTCACTCCACCTAAACGTAACAAGCCCAAACTTCGTGAAGCACTATTCACCTACGAAAACAAACGCTGAGGAGAATGAGAATATGGCAGTAAAAGATGTAGTCGAGAAGGCCCGCAAGGCATTCAATGAAATCGCCGACTACTCGCAGGAACAGGTCGATAAGCTCGTCTACGAAGTCGGCAAGATCATTTACCAAAACGCCGAGGTTCTCGCCGAGGAAGCCGTTGCGGAAACGGGGCTGGGCCGTGTCGCCCACAAGATCGCCAAGAATACTGACACCCCAGCCGGCATGTGGGATTACATGCGGGACAAGAAGTCCGTTGGAATCATCAATGAGATCCCTGAGTCCGGCCTAATTGAAGTCGCGCATCCGGTCGGGATCATCGCGGCCGTCATCCCCGCAACCAACCCCACCGTGACAACAACCGGCAACTTCATGCATGCGATCAAGGGAAAGAACGCCATGATCGCCACACCCGCTCCCCGCGCGGTCAACACCATCACTCATACCGTCAATCTCATCCGCGAGGCGCTCGTAGAAGCTGGTGCTCCGGCCGATCTGCTCCAGATCTTGGAGAACCCCACCTTCGAGATGGCCGGAGAACTGATGACCGAAGCTGATCTCGTGCTGGCTACGGGGGGCTTCGGCTTGACTATGGCCGCCTACTCCAGCGGCACCCCGGCCTATGGCGTCGGTCCTGGCAACTCACCGGTCATTCTGGACCGTGGATATGACATCAAGACCGCCGCACGGATCTCGATGGAGTCCAAGTCCGCCGACAACGGCATTCTTTGCGATGGCACCGAAGCATTGTTCTATCCCGAGGAACTCGAGGCCGAATTGTTCGACGCCCTGCGCAATGTCCAGGTTGCCGTCTTCGAAGACGAGGCTGATGTCGACAAGGTTCGTCAGCTGATCTTCCCTGATGGCCACGTCGATTCCAGCCGCCTCGGAAAGGAGGCAACCGTCATCGCGGGGTGGGCCGGACTTGAGGTACCTGCCGACACCGAGCTGATCGCCTTGAAAATCGATGCTATCGGCGCCGACGACATCCTGAACGATGAGATCATGGCACCGGTCATGGTGATGAAGAGCTATAGCACCTTCGAAGAGGCCGTGGACATGGCCATCACGAATCTCGAGAACAATGGTATTGGCCACACCGCAGGCATCTTCTCCAACGACCAGGAGCACATCCGGTATGCCAGCGAACACCTCCCGGTCAGCCGAATCCTGGTCAACCAGCCCACCACGGACGCTTGGGGCCCCAACACCAATGGCTTGGCTCCTGCAGTGTCCGAAGGCTGCGGCACCTGGGGCAACAACATCATCTCCGAGAACCTCGATTACATCCACTTGCTGAATGTTTCGAAGGTTGCCATGCCACTCGATGTGGAGCCTCTCGATCCCAAAGCCGTTTTCGCGGACTGACAACACCAAAAGCTGAATAGCAGCTAATCAATAAGTTCGACACTACAAAGGAGTCATAGAAACATGATTGGAAACAAAGTTGTTCATCGCCTCATGATGACCGGCCACGATGCCCACTATGGGCATGGCCTCGTCAATGGCGGAAAGATTCTCAACTACTGGGGTGATGTCGCCACCGAACTCATGGTTCGCGTCGACGGCGATATCAGTTTATTCCTCGGTTACCAGGACGTTCGCTTTACTGCGCCGGTGAGTGTCGGCGACTTCATGGAGTACTGGGGCTGGATAGAGAAGAAGGGCAACACGTCATACTCGCTGAAGTTTGAGGCCTACAAGGTCATCACCTTCAGCGATGACTACAAACTCAAGAGCCACTACATCTCCGGCGTCATGGGCGAACCGAATCTTCTCAATGGTGCCGATTCCGCTGCTCTGGTGTGCGACCCGCCGGTGCTGTGCGGCACCGCGACCGGCACGCTGTACATCCCCAAGGACCGTCAGCGTGGCCCGCAGGATCCGGCTTTCGCCTACTGACCAGCAGGCGGCGGAGTTGAGCTCATCGTTACACGACATCAGTAACTAACAGTGGATAAGACTAGCGGCCATGTTGACCAAGGAGGTGCGCCCCCCGGCGAAGATGGGCGCGTTCACCGTAGCGGATTTTTTATCGAACGTGCTGGCTAGTCCTGCTCTCAGCTCCTAGTTCGTCGGGAGTGGCCCCCAACCTGGAACAACCGTTCTGGATTGGACCGTTCTGGTTTGGTGCGTCAGATGTGCTCCCCTTCGATGCACATCTGGCGACCCAGGCCGGTTCGGGAGCCATAAACCGGCCTGGGCTGCTCAAGTTCGGCTCCCCATTCAGCAGGAGAACTCTTAGAACGACCGCGGAAGGCTTTCGACGCTATGCGGATGACGGGCACAAAGAACGTGCGAAACCATGACCGAGATCTTAATATTACACGCCTTGCCCACAAGGCCCTATTATCGAGAAGATCGGAGATAATCCTCTACTGGCGACATAGCGCCAAATTGCTGAGATTTCTGAAAGCACTTCATCAAAACAGGACATCCTTTCTTCGATCAAAAGACCACGGCGTCACACGCCGTCTATTAGCCACCTTCGCGATCGTACTGATCCGCCAAATTGCAACAAGGAGATAGCAATGGATTTTACTTTGTCCGATGTACAGGAGTTGACTCGCACGATGGTGCGCGAGTTTGCCGAGAGGGAGCTTGCCCCCATCGCGGCCGAGATCGATCAGAATCATAGATTCCCGATTGAGACGCTGCCGAAGTTGGCCGAGAATAACCTCTTCGGTATCCCGTTCCCTGAGGAGTGGGGTGGCGCGGGGTTGGATTATGTGAGTTACGCGATCGCCATTGAGGAAATCTCGCGCGTGTGTGCCACTACCAGCATCATTGTCGAGACTCACACCTCCCTCGCGTTGGAGGCGATCTTTAACTACGGCAGTGATGAGCAGAAGCGCGACTATGTTGCAGATCTAGCAAGTGGCCGCAAGCTGGCGTCTTTCGCGTTGACAGAGCCGATGGCCGGAACCGATGCGGCGATGCAGGAATCGACTGCGATCTTGAAGGATGGGGAGTACATCCTCAATGGCTCGAAGGTCTTCATTACTGACGGCAATTACTCCGACGTCTTCGTGGTGTTCGCCAAAACAAACCCCGACCCTGCGCTGGGGACCCGTGGGATCAGCGCGTTCATCGTCGAAGCCGGTCTGCCTGGTTTCACCGCTGGTGAGGGTGAGCGCAAGATGGGGCTTCGGGCTGCGAATACCTCCACCCTGATGTTCTCCGATGTGCGCCTGCCGGCCGATGCCCTGCTAGGCAAGGAAGGGGAAGGCTTCAAGATCGCGATGTCGGTTCTGGATGCCGGCCGGGTGGGTATCGCCGCTCAAGCAGTGGGTATTGCTCAGGGCGCTTTGGACGCCGCGGTGAAGTATGCGAAGGAACGGGTCCAGTTCGGCAAGCCAATTGGCAATCTGCAGGCGATTCAATGGATGCTCGCCGATATGTCGACCGATCTTGAGGCTGCTCGGCTGTTGACCTACAAAGCTGCACATTTACAAGACCTCGGGAAGCGCTTCAGCGTAGAAGCCGCGCACGCGAAACTGTTCGCCGGCCAGATGGCCAGCCGGGTGGCGGGCATGGCGATCCAGATCCACGGCGGTAACGGGTTCACCGAGTCCTACCCGGTCGAAAGAGCCTACCGGGACGCCAAGATCACTGAGATCTACGAAGGAACCAACGAGGTACAACGCATGGTGATCTCCCGCGCATTGCTTCGCTGAGCGGCGCTGCGGTTCCTCGCCTCGAGAGTGGTTTGGCGAGGAGCCGCAGTCCCGATCCGCCAGCTACTTGCCTCGGAAATACGTTTGGAAGAATTCCGGTGTAATGAAGCCTTGGCGCCAATCATCTCTGCCCTCGGAATCATGTCTTTTACTAGTTTAGAAATGAGAACTGCGAATGAGAATTGTAGTTGCTTTCAAATGGGCGGCTGACTACCAAGAAGCGAGTGTCAACGGTAGCGGCGAAGTCGATTGGAGCCGTGCGCGTCCGGTGGTCAGCTCATATGATGCCGTGGCTATCGAAGTGGCCCGGCAGATAGCGGACGCAGTTTCGGGCGAGGTCATCGGGCTAAGCGTCATCGGGGAGCCCACCGTGCCGTCGATGGCCACGAAGACCGCCTTAGCGCGCGGCCTGGACCGCGTCGTAGTAGTCGCCGATGAGACGCTGAACAATGCCAGCACCACGCAGACCGGAGAGGTACTATCCCGAGCGATCAGGCAGATCGGTGACGTCGACCTGGTGCTGGCCGGCGACTCATCGATCGATGTGGCTGCAAAGATGGTGTCATCTATCGCAGCCGGATTCCTGGGATGGCCTGCTTTCACTGACGTTGGCAACGTGAACGTAACGCACGGTTCCGGAGTTGAGCTCACACGCCCCACGGCAGTGGGCAGTGAAACATTCACCGTCACCAGGCCAACTGTCGTCGCTCTAACGGCAGACGCGGTTGTGGCACGCGTGCCCGGAATGAAGGACATCCTGGCTGCGGGAAAGAAGCCCGTGGAGCAGCTCAGTCTTGCGTCTTTGGGTGACCTGGAATCGGTACCCTACACCGTACGCGGAACCTCTCGTCCCTCGCACGGGGCACGTCTGCAGAAGGTTATTGATGCGACCGATACATCTGCGGCCGTCAAACAACTGGCCGGGATCCTGCGCGACGCGGGCGTCTCGTAGCCCGGCAATAACACCAGGATTGAGAAGAGAGGAAACAGCTGATGGCTGCAGATACATGGATCATCGTTGCGGGGCAACCAGGCGTCAAAAACCTCATCGAGATCGCCCGTGGACTCACCGGGCAGGTACGCGCCCTGGTGGTCGGCACAGAAGATGTCGCCGATACTATTGCCGCTGCTGGAGTCGACGAAGTGGTCTGGGTTCGACCCGACCCTGATATCCCGCTGGAGGCATATGCCACGACCGTGCAAAGTGTGGTTCAGGACAATCCGGGAGTGCTGATCGGAGGACGCAACCCCGCCGAACGAGTTCTCTTCGGCGCCGCGGTGGCAACGCTCGGAGCGCCGGTGTTCACCGGGGTTTCATCCGTAGCGGCCGATGGTGATGACGTTGTCGTCAAACATGCTGCCTTCGGCGGAATAACTGAACAGACGGTGGTGATTTCAGGACCCGTCGGGCTGGTTGTAGACGGCGGCGGCCTACCGGAGCCCGGTATAGCAGTCGCAATCGAAGAGATTGCGGCCGAAGCCATGAATGACGTCCGAGTAGTCGGACGATCGGAATCAACCGATGAACACGCAGATCTGGCGTCTGCAGCACGGGTGATCGGAGTTGGCCGTGGTCTAAAGAAGGAAGAAGACCTGGCCCTCATCGAAGAACTAGCCCAGGCGCTGAAGGCAGAGATCGGATGTACCCGGCCGTTGGCCGAAGGCTTGGACTGGCTGGGCAGGGATCGCTATATCGGCATCTCCGGTGCCCATATCGCACCCAAGCTCTACTTGGCGGTGGGAGTCTCGGGACAGTTGCAGCACATCGACGGTGTACGCGGTGCAGACCTGATCGTTTCGATCAATTCCGACCCCAGGGCTCCGATGACGGCAGAAGCGGATTATTCCCTGATCGGTGACCTCTACAAACTAGTGCCGGCCCTTACATCGGCTTTGAGTGGAAGGTGAAGATATGACGTGGAAAACCGAGGAACCGGACTTCGAAGTCATCGTCATCGGCGCAGGTGTCGCTGGATCTGTTGCTGCCTACCAATTAGCGAAACAGGGCAGATCTGTGCTGCTAATCGAGCGTGGAGAGGCTCCAGGATCTAAGAATCTTTCCGGTGGAATCCTTTACTGCAACGAGATGGAAAAGGTCTTTCCCGACTTTCTGAACCAGGCTCCCATCGAACGAAGGATTACACGCAACTACGTCAGCTTCCTAAACCAGGACAGTTCCTTCGCGATCGACTACCAAGACACCCGCCTCGCTCACCCGGTGAATGCAGTGACGGTGTTGCGGGCCAAACTCGATGCCTGGCTGGCCGATCAATGCACCGACACAGGCGTGATGGTCATGCCAGGTGTTCGAGTGGATGCGGTATTGACTGAGACCACCGACGACGGCACCCAGGTTGTGGGCGTGCAAGCTGGTGAGGACAAACTGACCGCGCATGTCGTCATCGCCGCCGATGGCGCGAACTCCTTCATCAGCCGTGCGGTGGGCCTACGCCCCAAACCGAAACAGAACCAGATGGCGGTAGGCGTGAAAGGCGTCATCTCCCTACCCCGACGCACCATTGAAGACCGTTTCAGTCTCTCAGGCGACCAAGGCGCAGCCTTCGCGGTCGTAGGGGATTGCACCCAAGGTGTGGGAGGTGGCGGGTTCTGCTACACGAATCTGGATTCAGTTTCGATCGGCGTGGTCTTGCGGCTCGACGATCTGGTGGCCAAGAAGAAGGCCGCCACAAGGGTATTCGATCACTTCCTCAGCCACCCACTTATGGCGGCTTACTTAGAGGGCGGAGAACTACGCGAGTACGGCTGTCACCTGGTAGCTGAGGGCGGCCTGGACATGGTCGGTGATATCCACATGGGCGGATTGGTCGTGGTCGGCGATGCCGCAGGATTGACGCTCAATACGGGTTTGACCGTCCGCGGCATGGACCTGGCAGTCGGATCGGCGATCGCAGCGGCAAAAGCCGTCGGCACCGCCATCGAACGCCAAGACGTCGGCGCCCAAGCCCTCTCCGTGTACCGCGACCTGCTCTTCGCCTCCACCACCGGTAAGGACATGGAGAGATTCGCAAGGATGCCGGAGTTTCTCGAACGCGAACGTCTCTACAGTAAGTATGGAGACTTATTGGCCAGGATCATGCATCACATCTTCAACCACGACGGAACGCCGAGAGAACCAGCCGTCAAGGTCGCGGCGAATGCCTTCTCGCGGTCCAAAGTAAAGATCGGCCAACTGTTGAGCGACGGACTAGCAGGAGTCAGAGCATTATGAAATTACCATCCGTTACCGATCGTTTAGCCAGGAACAGATTCGTTCTCGATGAAGCTGAAAGTCACATCCACATCAACCAGGAACTCGCGGCTCTTACCAATATAGCGGACGCCCTGATTGCTTGTTGCCCCGCGCAGGTGTATTCGAAGGCCGAAGACGGCACAATCCTGGTCGAATACGCGGCGTGCCTCGAATGCGGGACCTGCACGACGATCGCAGACGATGCCGTGCTCAGCTGGCATTACCCACGAGGCGGATTCGGCATCCAGTTCAGAGAAGGTTGATGCTTCGAGTCCGATAACGAAATGACTCGGATCCCACTGCTGAGCAATCGGCGAGGCATTGGCGCATCAGGATGAGCCTTGGTGGTCGTGGTTGCCCGCAGGCAATCCACGGCACCCCAGCTCATACCGACGAACAGGGGCCTTAGGGCTACTCGACTCCAGATTCCGTTCGATGACTCCTCAGCTCGTCGCTCACATCAAGAGCCATTAGATTAAGAAGTCACAGAGGTGCGCAGCGCAACTCCTGTTACCCAATTTTGCCACTGAATACCAACGAAGCGAGCAGAGGACTATGAGAAGACCAACCGAGGGAAGGCAGTACGGCTATCTGACGCCCTGGAATGACCACCGGTTTGTCAGCAGTTTCCAAAAACAGCAGGTGGCGGGTTACTCCGTAGGCATCCTGTACATTGAGAACATCAACTACCCACTCATGCCAGGCAACGTCGTCAATGCCTACACTTATGATTTTCCTGTCCGGATGAAGGCCGTGGACAACCTCACCAACGACAGACTATTTGACGCGGACCCGACCATTGCGGACGATGTAGTCGCAGCAGCCAAGCATCTGGTGGAGAATGAAGGGGTGCGCGCCATCTGTTCGGCCTGCGGATTCTTCGGAAACTTTCACAAGCAGGTCGCCGCCGCCGTAGACGTGCCTGTGGCCATGTCCAGCCTCGTCCAACTGCCCTGGATCAACAGCTTGATTAAGCCGGGTCAGAAGGTAGGCATTTTGTCGGCCAACGGCGCCGCTTTGACGTCGCAGCTCTTGGAGAACTGCGGCGTCAAAGATTACGACAACATTATCGTGAAGGGCATGGAAAACTCGCGAGAGTTTGCCGCTGTAGTCGATATGAGAGGCGGTTTCGAGAATGGGATTGCAAGAGAGGAATTGGTCCAGGCTGCCTCCGAACTGATGGACAGTGGCGAAGACATCGGCGCCATCTTGCTGGAATGCAGCGACATGCCACCCTACGCGTGGGCAATACAAGAATTCACGCAGTTGCCCGTCTTCGACTTCATTACCCTTATCAAATGGCTCCATAATGGCACAACTCAGCGGCCGTACAGCGGCTGGATCTAACTGGCCTACCCGGGCATTCGCATTCTAGTTCTCGCGCCAAAACCTGAGTTGGGCCAGTTTAGTGCGAAAGTAAAGTGTGGAGTGCGGTGAGGGCTTCGTGTTCGCCTGTCTGAACCGTACTGAGTTTAGTTCAGGAACTGACCGAGTCAGGATCGGGGCCGTGTGCTAGTACCCTCAACCTGGTATTCCATCGGCAGCAGAGTTGCCGGGCGGAGCGACGGCTCGTCTGCAGCGAAGGAACGCACCGGGCCGACACCGGTCAGCCTGGTCTCAAATCGCACTGTCACGACCCCACGGCCAGCACCCCAAACCCAGCCGCGGCCCAGGTCAAGATGCTCGACGTCCATCCCGGCGATCCAGGTACTGCCCAAACCGTGCCTGCGCCTCATCGCCGGCACCGAGTTGACCTCCTCGGTGACCGGGCCGAGTTCTTCGTCGGCCCAGAAGAGTTCTTCTTGAGCAGAAGTGCTGAAATTGGCTGCCCCGACCCCGAGCAGACGCACGCCGCTCCCGATCGCCAGCCCCGCCAGCAGCCCACGCGCAACAGACCTAATGCGCTCTGGCGAATCGGTCGCACCCTCCAATGTCCGCGACCGCGTCCACGTGGTGAAATCCCCCAGCCGCACCTTGATCGTCACCGTGCGGGCGAAGAGCCCGGCCTTTTGCACACGCTTCGCCACGATCACCGCATCGCGGTCGACCACTGCGGCAATCTGGTCGGCTTCGGTCAGATCGGTGGCGAAAGTGTCCTCCACCGATATCGACTTTGCCTCCCGCTCTGCCTGAACCACGCGGTCGTCCCTTGCAAATGCCATCTCGTACAGTGCCGCGCCCGCAGATGGGCCCAGCTCTCGTGCGAGTACCTTGACCGATGCACGCTGAAGATCCGCCACGGTCGCGATGCCCAGTCGCGAAAGCCGCTCCATTGTCGCCGGCCCAACCCCCGGAATCGCCCGTACCGCAAGAGGCGTGATCATCGCGAGTTCCTGACCAGGGGCGACCACCAGTTGTCCGTTCGGTTTGGCCGCCTCGGACGCCAGTTTCGCAATGAGCTTGCTCGAGCCGATCCCCACCGAGGCGCTTAGCCCCTGGGTACGGTGAGTCAGTTCGGCCCGCAGATCACTCACCAACAGGTCCAAGGCGGCCAGCGAACTCGTGTCGATACCACCAGCAGTCAAATCGACGTAAGCCTCGTCCAGGCTCAACGGCTCCACCCCTGGGCTCAGCTCATGCAGCAAGGCCATCACGATGCGACTGGATTGCCGATACGCGTCAAAACGACCACCCAAATAGGCGGCGTTCGGCGCCCGCCGTCTGGCTTCTCCCGTCGACATCGCCGAGTGGACACCGAACTTGCGTGCTTCGTAGCTGGCGGTGGCGACAACACCACGCCCCCCGACACCGCCTACGACCACCGGTTTGCCGCGCAGGGACGGCTTGTCGCGCTGCTCGACCGAAGCATAGAACGCATCTAGGTCCAAATGTAGGATCATAGGTGGCGTTCGCACGTTCCGGCTCAGTTAAGATTGTGGGGCTTCAAACATCTTTAGAATATGCTTGGCGATCAAACATAACTTCCCGTGTTGATTGTGGATCTCCACGGTCGCGTATGCCTTTGCTGATCTGTGGTCAATTTCATCAATGGTATACGTTACGGTCAGGGTGTCGCCCAGCAGCACTCCAGCCGTGAAACGGACCTTGTCGTACCCGTAGCCTACGCAGCCCTGCCCGGATTTCTGTTCCATCATCGTCGCGCAAACAGACGACAGGCCCAGCACCAACAAACCGTGCGCGATCCTCCCGCCGTAGCTAGTGGCGCTGGCATACACTTCGTTAACGTGATTCGGCGAGAAATCTCCGGTGATGCCCGCAAAGAGATAGACATCCGACTCGCTCAATGTCTTCGTGAACCGGACGGTATCGCCCACCTCAAGATTGATCTTCATGCTTCACTCGCAGATATAGCGCGACCCCAATTCGCCGCGTGGCTTCCTGCGAAGCCTCCTTCCGTTCCTCGGTGGTTATCCTTCAAACTCGGTGGTTGTCTTATGAAGACGCACTCACCTCACGCTCTTAACAGGTATTTTGATGACGTCCACACTGGCTCCGCGACGCGGAACTCATCAATACACAACTAGGCTATCCTGTCGATCCTTCTCCTTCCGAGGATCTCCCTGATCTCACCCGTGTCAAGAGCGGTCTTCAGCACGCCGCCCGCACGTAGCGAACGAAGTCGAACTCGCCTCGCGGCTCCCGCGAGACTTCTCGCCATTCGTCTGCAGTGATCTCAGGGAACCGTACCGATCCGACGGCCTCGGCATGGACCTCGGTGATGTCCAGCTCATCCAGATGAGGCCAGGCCATCTGGTATATCTGTCCGCCACCGGCAACGAACCTGATGTCGTCGGCATCGCCGGTCTCGATGGCCACAGCCTCCTCGAAACTCGACACCGCATAGCCGTGTGGACGACCATCCTCGCGCCGCGGAAAACTGAGCCGCTCGGGATGACGAGTGATCACGATGCTGGTACGACCCGGAAGCAGACCCATCGCCTCGTGGGTCCGGCGTCCCAAGATCAGTGCATGATCTTGGGTTACGCGCTTGAACCGCGCCCAGTCCTCAGGGAACTTGAACGGCTGATCATTACCGTCTCCGATCACACCGTTGCTCGACACCACTGCGATCGCCACCAATTTCGTTTCAGCCATGTCTCCCCCTTTCGCCGAACTCACCGTGGGGCCAGGTTAGACCGCGATCGGTGCTTTGATCGCCGGGTGCGGATCGTAACCAGTCACCACGATGTCGTCGAGTGTGAACTCGAAGATATCGCGGACCTCAGGATTGAGCCACAGCTGCGGCAGCTCTCGCGGTTCGCGGCTGAGTTGCTCACGCACCTGATCGAGATGATTGTCGTAGATATGCGCGTCACCCAGGGTGTGGACGAAATCACCGAGTTCGAGGTCGCAAACCTGAGCGACCATCTGCGTCAAAGCAGCGTAGGACGCGATGTTGAACGGCACCCCCAAGAAAAGATCCGCCGAACGCTGATAAAGCTGGCAGCTCAATCTGCCACGCGCACCGGCGGTCGCCGGAGGTGCGACATAGAACTGGAAGAGCGCATGACATGGCGGCAACGCCATTTGCGGGATATCGCCCACATTCCATGCCGACACGATGTGACGGCGCGAATCAGGGTTCTGTTTGATCGCCTCGATCACTGCGCTGATCTGATCGACGTGACCACCGTCCGGGGTGGGCCAGCTTCGCCACTGGTAGCCGTAGATCGGTCCGAGATCGCCGTCGGGTGAGGCCCACTCGTCCCAGATATGGATATTGTGTTCGGTCAGCCACGCGATATTCGTCGAACCTTTGAGGAACCAAAGCAACTCACCGAAAACCCCCCGGGTGAAGACCTTCTTCGTGGTCATCAGCGGAAAGCCAGCCTGCAGGTCGAAGCGCATCTGATACCCGAAAATGCTCCGCGTCCCAGTACCGGTGCGATCGGATTTGTGCACGCCCTCGTCGAGGACCTTAGTCAACAGGTCGAGATACTGCTGCATCAAGCCTCCAAATCCAGAACCCTCACCAAATGCGGAACCATGGCGCGCAGCGCGCGTCCGCGGTGGCTGATCGCGTCCTTCTGCTCGGCGCTCAACTCGGCGTTCGTCAACGGTTGCACGCCCGCGACGACTGCCTGATCATCGGCGACGAAGATCGGATCATAACCGAAACCGTTCGTGCCGCGCGGCTCTCGAGTCAGCTGGCCGACCATCTCACCGCGGGTGATGACCTCCTGCCCGTCCGCAGTCACCAGCGCGACTACCGAGACGAAGCTGGCGGTCCGTGCTGGTTCGTCCACGTCGTCGATCTGCCGCAGCACCAGATCAAGGTTCGCCTGATCGTCCTGTTGCGGCCCGGCCCACCGCGACGAGCGGACACCGGGCATCTGGTTCAGCGCATCGACGCACAGCCCTGAATCGTCGGCGAGTGTCGCCAGCCCGCTGTGTTCGAACCCTGCCCGAGCCTTGATCAAAGCGTTTCCTTCGAAGCTCCACTCGGTTTCGGCGGGCTCAGGATAAGCCTCAACATCGCGCAAGCTGAGTATCTCGACGTCGAGCCCCTGCTCGGCGACGATGCGCCGCAGTTCGGTCAGCTTCTTCGCATTGTTGGTTGCCAGCAGCACCTTGGCGCTCATCGCAGCACCGGGGACGCGAGTGCCTCAGCCTGCAGCCGGGTCAGCTCGGCACAGCCGATCTCGCCCAGATCGAGTAACTGGTCGAGCAGGTCCCTGCCGAATCGCGCTCCTTCGGCGGTGCCCTGCACTTCGATGAACTCTCCGTTACCCGAGCAGACGATGTTCATGTCGACATCGGCTGTCGAATCTTCTTCGTAGCACAGATCAAGCATCGGTTCGCCTCCGACGACACCGACGCTGATCGCCGAAACCGAACCGGTCAGCGGCTCGCCTGCGAGAAGCTCACGGTCACGCAACCACGAAACAGCATCGCTCAACGCCACATAGGCGCCGGTGATGGACGCTGTGCGAGTGCCTCCGTCGGCCTGCAGTACGTCGCAGTCGATGACGATGGTGTTCTCCCCCAGGGCCTTGTAGTCGATGATCCCACGTAGCGACCGGCCGATCAGCCGGCTGATCTCGTGGGTGCGCCCGCCGATGCGCCCCTTGCGGGATTCGCGGTCGCTACGCGTATTCGTCGCCCTCGGCAACATCTCGTACTCGCTGGTGACCCAGCCCAGCCCGGACCCCTTACGCCAGCGCGGCACCCCCGGAGTCACCGAGGCGGCCACCAATACCCTGGTGCGGCCGAATTCCACCAGCACCGACCCTTCGGCGTGGTCGAGCCAGCCCCTGCTGAATGAAACCGGACGTAAGTCCGCATGCCCACGTCCATCAATTCGATCGCTCACGTTGACCCAACCTACCCTGCATACCCTGCCGAAGATGAACCGAAGCACCGAACCCTCGGTCTGCATTCATTGCATCCAGCACACTGCATCCAGCACCCCGCCCAGCCCACACTGCTGCGAACACACCTCGGGCGCCGCCCCGACTGCAAAGCGGAGCGGCGCCCGAGACCCAATTTCTCAGTTCACCTGATTACTGGTCATCCACCACCACAACGTAAAGCTGGCGAGGTCCGTGAACTCCGTCGACGCGGGACAACTCGATATCGCTGGTCGCCGAGCCGCCCGAAATCCACGTGAGCGGGTGACCTTCATGGACGGCCGGCTTCACGGCCTGCATTGCCTCACCGACATCCGAGACCACTTGGCTGGCGCGGACCACACAAATGTGGCGGTCCGGAACCAGGCTGATCGCGCGCCTACCCTGGTCGGCGACATGTGTCAGCACGATCGTGCCGGTATCGGCGACCGCCGAAGACGCGGCTGTGACCACAGCATCGGTATTGTCCAGCTCGGTATGGCTGAGCTGCGGGTCGTCGATCCTGACCTCAATTCCGGCGGCCTTGATCGCTTTGATCCACGAAGGATCCAGACCGGGCGGCACCACTGCACTCTTGTCAGCTCCAGTGGCTTTGAGCCCGTCGACCACGGCCTTCGGGACGTCGGCCTTCTTCACCCTAACCACGGTCGCCGAATAGTCAATGACCTTCTCCACGAAGGTGCCGACGACATCTTCCATATCGATACCGGTGCCATACGTCCAGTTGATTGGCGTGTCGGTCTCGGGATTCTTGTCGGTGACATCCGTCGTGGCTCGCCGGATCCTGGCGAGGATCTCGGCGCGAGCAGTGGAATCTTGAATGGTGCTCATCACTTGCCATCCTCTCGGTTCTTCTTCCACCAACTACGGAAAGTGTCGGTCGGCAGGGCGTCCACATCGCGGTAGCGCAGCCAACGATCGGCGACCGGCACCGGGATCGGTCCCAGCGGCTTGCCGTGAAGTAGCTTGCCCGCGCCACGAGTACCCAACTGGACGGCCTCGAAGCGTTTCGCATCTCCGAAGATCCAGCCGGCGGTCTTCATCAGAACCTTCTCGACCGCGACCTCAGGATCCTTGCTGATCTTCTCGGCCTTCTCCGCATCGGCAACCCTGTTACGCAAATGCAGGATGATGTCGGTGAACGGAATCTTCACCGGGCAGACCTCATTGCAGGCGGCACACAGTGAGCAGGCGTACGGCATCGCCCGGTCGACCGGATCGTCCACACCGCGAAGCTGCGGTGTCAACGTGATGCCGATCGGGCCCGGGTAGACCGAACCGTAGGCGTGTCCACCAGCACGCTCGTAGACCGGGCAGACGTTGATACACGATGCACAGCGGATGCAGCGCAGAACCTCGCGTCCGATCTTGTCGGCGAGCACATCGGTGCGGCCGTTATCCATGAAAATGATGTGCTGCTCTTGCGGGCCGTCGTTGCCTTCGGTGACCCCACTCCACACCGAGTTGTACGGGTTCATCCGCTCACCGGTTGCCGAGCGCGGCAGCAGCTTGAGGAAGACCTCAAGATCGTCGAACTTCGGAATGATCTTCTCAATGCCGACCAGCGACACCAAGGTCTCGGGAAGCGTCAGGCACATCCGACCGTTGCCTTCCGATTCGACGATCACCAACGAACCGGTATCGGCGCAAACGAAGTTACCGCCTGAAACCGCCATCTTCGCCCGTAGGAACTTCTCCCGCAGATGCAACCGTGCAGCGTTGGCCAGTTCAGGTGGATTCGAGGTGACATCGGTAGGTGCCGGACGCCCATAGTTCTTCATCTCACGTAGGAAGATCTCGCGGACCTCGGCGCGATTGCGGTGGATCGCCGGCACCACGATGTGGGACGGACGATCATGACCCAGTTGGACGATCAACTCGGCCAGGTCAGTCTCCCAGCAAGCGATGTTCTCTTCCTCGAGATACTCGTTGAGGTCAGTCTCCTGCGTGGTGATCGACTTGATCTTGACGACCTCGTCGACGCCCTTGGCCTTGGCGATCTCCGCGACGATCCGGTTGGCTTCCTCACCGTCGCGCGCCCAATGCACATGCACACCGTTGGCCTGAAGATTCTTCTCGGCTTCTTCGAGGTAGTAATCGAGATGCCGAGCAACACGATTCTTGATCGCCGTCGCCGCATCGCGCAGGTCTTCCCAGTCCGGAGACTCGGAGACGCGAAGAGCCCGCTTGTTACGAATCGTCGTGGTGGCGTTGCGCATATTCTTGCGCTGGACGCTGAGTTCCAGTTCCTTCTTGACTGCCTTGGGGAACTTCGGCATACCCAAGAAGGTGCCTGGCGCATCGGGAGCCGGAGTGAGACGAGCCACTCCGTGGTTACCCTCGGTGATGCGACGCAGCTCAGTACCTGTAGTAGTCATGTCGTCAGTCCTCCTCCGTGTTGGCCAAGATCTCTGCCAGGTGAATGGCCTTGACTCCGGAGTTCCCTCGGGAGAGCACCCCGACGATGTTCAGTAGGCAAGAATTGTCGTCTCCGACCACATACTCGGCTCCGGTCTCACGAACGTGGCGAGCCTTGTCGGCGGCCATCGCCGCGCTCATATCCGGGTTCTTGATAGAGAAAGTGCCACCGAAACCACAGCACTGCTCTTCCATCGGCAGCGGCACCATCGTCATCCCTCGCACATTGCGCAGCAACTCGTAGGGCCTGTCCCCGAGCCCGAGCAGCCGCTTGCCGTGGCAGGACGGGTGATAGGTAATCGTATGCGGGAAGTAGGCGCCCACATCGACCACACCCAACACATCGATCAAGAATTCGGGCAGATCGAAGAGCTTGGTGGCCACCTGATCAACGTCGCGGATCAAACCCTGGTCACCGGTCTTTTGGGCCAGCATCGGATGCTGATGACGCACTGCAGCGGTGCAGGAGCCCGACGGAGCCACCACATAGTCGTAGCCGGAGAAGGCCTTGACATACTGCTTGACCGTCGGGATCGACTCATCGTAGTAGCCGGTGTTGGTGGTCATCTGCCCGCAGCAGGTCTGGGCCCTGGGGAACTCGACCTTGCAGCCGAGCCGCTCCAGGATCGTCACGACCGCCTGTCCGGTCTGCGGGAACATGACATCGTTGACGCAGGTGATGAACAAGCCGACCGTCATCCCCGCCCCTGGCTTGTTTGCTGCCGTCTTGGCATTGACTGAAGTCGCCGTCATATCTCCTCCTAAATCAGATAGTCAAGTGTTTAACCGAAGGTCGGGAGCATCCAGCCCAGGACTGGCGTCGACTGCAAACCGACGATCAAGCAGAGCACGATCAGCAGCCCGATACTCCATGGCATCGCGCGTCGTAGGATGTCGGATTCCTTACCCACCAGACCGACAGCAGTGGCCGCAATCGCGAGGTTCTGCGGGCTGATCATCTTACCGACCACGCCACCTGAGGTGTTCGCCGCGACGAGCAGGTGCTCATCGATACCGATGTTGTTAGCGGCAGTCTGTTGCAGGGTGGCGAACAGTGCATTCGCCGAGGTATCCGAGCCGGTCACCGCGGTACCTATCCAGCCAAGAATCGGTGACAAGAACGCAAACGCTGCGCCCGCACCGGCAATCCAGGTACCGATGGTGATGGTCTGACCCGAGAAGTTCATCACGTAGGCGAGCGCCAGCACCGAGGCAATCGTCAGGAAGGTCCAACGCAGCTTGTAAACCTGCCGTCCGAAGACATTCGCCATCACCGAGGGGCTCATCTTGTAGATGATGCCGACGAGGATGCCGGTGATCAGCAACAGAGTACCTGGGCCTGAAAGCCACGTGAAGCTGTAAATCGTGGAGGTATTCGGGGCTCCGGAGCCGGTGAGCACCAAGGCGGTGTCGCCGTCCCACAGTCCCGGCCAGTGAATCTTCACGTCGGTGCCGTTCAGCCATGCCTTGACCGGGGTAACGAGCTTCGCAACGGAGAAGATGAGGATGACCAGCAGGTAAGGCACCAATGCCATGAAGACCTGTCCACCGTTGACCTTGTGGACTTCCTTGACCTCGGTGTCCTCGTTGGTGGAGTGGAAGCCCTCTTCGGCCTCGGTGCGCTTCATGGCGGTCAGACGCTCAGCAGCCTCGGCCGTACCCTTGGGCTTCCAGAAACGAAGCAGGATCACGCCAGCGGCCAAGCCAGCCAGTGCTGCGACGACGTCGGTGAGCTCGACCGATAGATAGGTAGCACTGATCCACTGAGCAATCGCGAAAGCCAAGCCGATGACCAAAGCGGCCGGCCAGACTTCCTTGACACCACGCTTGCCATCGACGATCAGCACCAACAGGATCGGGACGAACCAGGCGAGCAGCGGAGTCTGATGACCAATGGTGGCACCGATTTCCTGGTACGGAATACCGGTCAGCGTGCCGGCAGTAATAATCGGGGTTGCGATAGCACCGAATGCGACTGGTGCGGTGTTGGCGAGCAGCACGGTGAGGGCTGCGCGCAGCGGCGGATAGCCGATGGACATCAACATGACACCGGTGATGGCAACCGGCGCACCGAACCCGGCCAGCGCCTCCATCAAACCTCCGAAGCAGAAGGCGATCAGGATGGCGAGGATGCGTGGATCGTCGGAGACCATATGGAAGGTGGCCCGCAGATCCTCGAAGTGACCCGACTCAACGGTCAATTCGTACATCCAGATGGCGCACAGCACGATCCAGGTGATCGGGAAGATACCGAAGGCCGCACCTTGCAGCGCCGTCATGGCGGTCAAGCCGACCGGCATCTTGAACACGAAGATGGCGACTATAGCGGCGACTGCTACTGCGCTGAGCCCCGCCCAGTGGGCCTTCCAACGCAGAACACCGAGTGTCAGAAAGATTGTGATCAAAGGCAGCAGGGCTACCAATGCGGATAGAAATAAGCTGCCATTTACCGGGGCGATATCAGGCTGGAACTGCATCGCGATACTCCATCGTTCGTCGCAGACATTTGCACAACACTCCAATCTTTGACGAATGGTCTAACCACCGTCAAGGATTGTGTCCTTAGGTAAGACTAAGTACACGCGACCCGCTACGGGGGTGGCAATCTTAGGTGAGGGTAAGCTACCTTCTACCCGCTGGGACTTGTTAAGTACGAGCTTGCCTGAGGCATGCGAGTGGCTTGATGATGACCATGTGAAAGCGTACGAGGCTGTACGACAGCGGATTGAAGAACAGATCCTCGCCGGCGAATTACCTGTCGGCTCATTATTGCCGTCCGAGCGAGATTTAGCCGCCGATTTTGGGGTCAGCCGTGCGGCCGTGAGGGAGGCCCTGCGCATGATGGGCGCCCAAGGCATCATCACCTCCCGAGTCGGCGCCGGCCCGACTTCCGGGACTCGGATTTCAGCACAGAACGGGCCTGCGCTGGGCAGGCTACTTCAGCTCCATGTTGCCTTGTCAGAGTTCCCCCTCGATGAGGTCGTCGAGGCCAGGGTGATGCTCGAACGCTTCAGCTCAATCATGGCGGCAGCGAATGCTGATGCAGGCAGCCTCGCCCATCTGGGAGATCTACTGGCAGAGATGGAAGCCGAGCATATGGAACTCGAGCAATTCAATGAGCTCGACACCCGCTTTCATATCTCCATTGCCCAACTCGCCGAGAACCAATTCGTCGCAGTTCTCACAACTGCGGTGCGCCAAGCGCTCGCCATCCCTATCCGCACAGCGAGCGACGAGCTGGACGATTATCAGGCGTTCCGTCGCGAGTTGAATCGCCAGCACCGCCGGGTCTTCGAGGCCATCGCCAGCCGTGACTCCGCGCGTGCCGCTGACCTCATCGAAGAGCACATCCGAACCGCCTACGCGATCCTACCCATGGGCGATAGCCAAAGCTGAAGCGCGCTATGGTCTAACCATATTGTGACGAAGGAGTCCATATAGCCATGTCAACCATCATCAGTTCCCGCACACAGCTGTCCGAGGTCCCGCAACAGTATGTCGACGAGCTAGCTGCTGCCCTCGGGGAGGACGTCGAAGTCACCACTCGCGCCCTCGACCGATTCGCGATCGCGGTCGACGCCTCGCACTATCTCGCGGTGCCACAGGCATTAGCACGTCCGCGCACTGCGCATCAGGTCGGAATGTCGATGGCACTGGCCGTGCGTTCGGGTTGGCCGCTCAACTTCCGCGGCGGCGGCACGAGCCTGTCCGGCCAGGCCTTTTCCGAGGGACTGACACTCGATGTGCGGCGGCATTTCCGAGATATCGAGGTGCTCGACGGCGGGCAACGGGTACGCGTCCAGCCCGGTGCCACGATCCGGCAGGTCAATGCACGGTTGGCCAAGTATCGCACCAAACTCGGCCCAGACCCGGCCAGCGAAATCGCCTGCACGATCGGCGGCATGATCGCGAACAACTCTTCTGGCATGACCTGCGGGACCACCGCCAACACCTACCGCACACTGGATTCGCTGGTTATTGTGCTGCCTTCGGGCACGGTGATCGACACTGCAGACCCCATCAGGGCCGGTGAGATCCTGGCCAATCAAGAACCAGCCCTGGTCGAGGTGCTCACCAAACTGCGCGCCCAATTGGGCCGGCCAGAGATGCGTGCCGACCTGCAGCGTCGCTATTCGATGAAGAACACCATGGGTTACGGAATGAACTCGTTCATCGATTTCGATGACCCGGTCAAGATCCTCGAGCACCTGATGGTGGGCAGCGAAGGCACCCTGGGGTTCGTCGCCGAGGCGACTTTGAGGACCGTTCCGATCCGCGCGAAGATGGCGACCGGCTTCTTGCTCTTCAATTCCTTGGACGCGGCTACCGAGGCGCTACCCACGATCGTCGATAGCGGAGCCGATGTCGTCGAACTGATCGACTCGGCGTCCGTCCTCGCCATGGGTGATGAAGCCGACTCGGTACTGCCGACCAACTTCACCATCGGCAACGAAGCGATTCTGCTGGTCGAGTACCAAGGCGACGAGGACGATGAGTTGGCCGCGCGGGCCGGCGCAGGCATGGACAAGTGCGCCTCCTTCGATCTTTATGCCGCGCCCGAGCTCACCCAAGACGCCGCCCGCCGCAATGAAATGTGGACGCTGCGAAAAGGCCTGTACACGAAGATCGCACGCAATCGTCCGAAGGGCACCGCGGCGTTGCTGGAAGATGTGGCAGTGCCGATCAAGGATCTGGGCACGGTCTGCAGCGATCTTCAGATGCTTTTCGACCGGCACGGCTACGAGGGTGGCGTGATCTTCGGACATGCCAAGGACGGCAATATCCACTTCCTGGTCACCGAGGATTTCGATGGCCCTGCCTCCATGAAGCGCTACGAGGACTTCACCGAGGACATGGTTGAACTGGTGCTCGGCAAGCAGGGCACGTTGAAGGCTGAACATGGCACCGGCCGCATCATGGCGCCGTTCGTGCGTCGCCAGTACGGGGACGAGCTCTACGACGCCATGTGGCAGGTGAAGAATGCTTGCGATCCGAGCCGGATTCTCAATCCGGATTCGGTACTGAGCGAGGATCCGAACCTGCATCTCGTCGACATCAAGCAGACCACCCCGGTGCGTCCGGTCATCGATGACTGTGTTGAATGCGGCTACTGCGAGCCGGTCTGCCCGAGTCAGCATCTGACCACCACGCCACGCCAGCGGATCGTCATCCAGCGAGCCATCGCCCACGCCGAGGACGAACACGACGAGGCTTTGGTAGCCGAACTGAAACGCGATGAACAGTACGCGGTGATCGACACCTGCGCGGTCGATGGCATGTGCCAAGTCGCCTGCCCAGTGCAGATCAACACCGGTCAGCTGGTCCGCGATCTGCGCGGCGAATTGGCGCCGGGATGGCTGGACGCAGGCTGGAAGGCTGCGGCGAAGGTCTGGGGTCCGTTCACCCGGGCCGCCTCGGTCGGGATGACGGTGGTTGATCACCTGCCGAACGCTCCGTTGCGGGGTGCGCTGGGTGTGGCACGCAAAGCCATCGGCGAGGACATCGTTCCCACGTTGTCACCCGAACTGCCAGGCGGCGGTCCGGTTCGTCATCCGCATCATGCCCCGCATCCGCAAATCGTCTTCATGCCGGCCTGTGTGGGGACCATGTTCGGTAGCGACCATGCCTGTGGCAAGGGTTCGTCGGACGCTTTCCAACGGCTCTGCGAGCTGGTCGGGATCCGGTTAGAGATCCCCGACGAGATCGAGTCGCTGTGCTGTGGGACCCCGTGGAAGTCGAAGGGCATGAAGTCCGGCGCCAAACTGATGGGTGAGCGACTGGCGGATTCGTTACGCAAGGCCAGCCGCGACTGGGAGCTGCCGATCGTCTGCGATGCCGTCTCCTGCACCGAGGGCATCGCGGTCGCCTTGAAGAATCAAGGTGTCACCGAGGCGAAGACCATCGACGCTGTCCAGTTCACCGCCGAGCAGATCGCACCGAAGCTGCCCAGCCTGCCCCGCGAACCTCTGGCCGTCTTGCACCCGACCTGCTCCAGCACTCATCTGGATGTCAACGACGCCCTGATGATGCTCGCCGGTCTGGTCGCCGATGAGGTTATGGTGCCTGCTGGTTGGCGCTGCTGTGGCTTCGCCGGCGACCGTGGGCTGCTGCATCCAGAACTGACTGCGACCTCGACCCAAGATGAGGCTGCGGAGGCCAAAGCCGCCAACGCCGATCTGTACATGTCACTGAACCGAACCTGCGAGCTCGGTCTGACCAGGGCAACCGGCAAGACCTACGTGCATGTGCTGGAGGAGTTGGCCTCCCGAGCAGCACCGGTCAACGCCTGATCTGAAAACTGTGGCCGGTCTGACTCTCGAGAGGAGTCAGACCGGCCATCACTGTTTTTCGAGCACCTCACTGAGGAAACGCGCGATCTTGTCGTGGCTCGTGGTAGCTCGCCCCAGCCAATTGTCGGGCCCAGTCAGCTGCCGTCCGGATAGGTGACGGTGTTATCGTGTCGGCTCCGAGCCCCCGGTGACCGTGCCGAGTTCGATCTGCGTCGCATCTTGGACGAAACCGCCCATCAACTGACGTCCCAAGCTCTCGAACCTCGTCGGATCGCCGGTGGTGAAGAAACGGCGCCGCGGCGTAATGCCATCATTGCGCAGAAGTCCTTCACGTTTGAGTGTGTCGAGCGTGGCATGGGCGCATTCGTCCGCGCTGCTGACCAGTGCGACGTCATCGCCCATGATGGAGCTGATCACATCCGACAGCAGCGTGTAATGCGTACAGCCAAGTACCAGGGTGTCGACCTGTTGTTCCTTCAACGGTTCGAGGTATTCCTCGGCGGCGGCCATCAACTCGTCTCCGCTAATAACACCGGCCTCGACGAAGGGCACAAATTTCGGGCAGACGCTGGTGACCAGTTCGACTGGGGAAACCTCTAAGGCATCGTTGTAGCTCCCCGAGATCGCGGTCGCAGCTGTGCAGATCAAACCGACCCTACCGCCGCGAGTGACGGAGACTGCCTTGCGTGCTGCCGGCATCACAACCTCGATGATCGGTAGCTGCGGATAGCGCTCTCGGGCATCATGAAGCGCCGCAGAAGATCCCGTATTGCAGGCGATGACCAGGGCTTTCACGCCTTGGGCGGCCAGCCAATCGAGGCTTTGTAGGGTGAACTCGCGGACCTCGGCCAATGGACGCGGACCATAGGGGCCGCGCGCGGTATCGGCAAGATAAACCATGTCTTCGCCGGGCAACAGATCGGCGATCGCTCGTGCGACGGTCAGTCCCCCGAAACCCGAGTCGAAGACACCTATCGGCGCCGAGGACAGTTCACTCATCGCACCAAGTTTAGCGGGCTTGCTTGGTCTTATCCTGAACGGGCTGGTTCGGCGTCCGCCACGACCATTCGGCTGTTTCTACTCGTCTTGGGCATTCAGCAAGGATTCTTGTACCCAGCCCAGCCATTCATAAATCGAGAACGTCCAGCTGCGGGGGTCGTCGTCGGGTAGCTCACCGATCTGATCGGCGTCGTCTCCATTCCTGATGTCCAGCCGCGCCGCCAAGGCCAGCCTCAGATTCGTCAACGTCTTCAACCAGCCCATGGTGTGGGTGCCACAGACCGCGCAACGCCCGTCGTCTGCGATGGCGTCCAGATCTGCCAGCACCACCCGGGCAGTGGTCACCTTGTCGTCCAGTTGCGCGGCGTGAGTGAAACGTTGGAAGTCATAGCCCGCCGATGGGTCGTCCGGATATGGATCAGGAAAGAGCCGCTTCAAAACCGGATCGTTGGACGGTTCGTCGTTGAAGTCATCCTCGCTGACCATCTCGCGTTCTAATCGCTCGAAGACCTCGTCATCACCGGCAGTGGCGTCCGATTCAACGAAGAACTCTTGAGGCAAACGGGCAGTACCTGGGCCGTTCGCGGGTGGAGCCGATTCCATCAGTAACTCGATGAGCTGGCCGATCAACCCCCGCAAGAGGTTAATCTCCGCTGGCTCGAATCGGCAGACGGCATGATCGTCCACCCGGTGGAATGCAAGCATCTAGTCAGCCTTGTCCAAGGTCGCCCACAATCCATAGCTGTGCATTGCTTGTACGTCGCGCTCCATACGATCGCGGCCACCGGAGCTGACGATCGCACGTCCTTCCATGTGCACTTGCATCATCAGCCGTTCGGCTCGATCCTTCGGGTAGTTGAAATAGCTCGAAAAGACGTGGGTGACGTAGCTCATCAGATTGACCGGATCGTCCCACACGACTGTGACCCAGGGGCGGACGACCTGGCCTTGTTCGGATGCGAGCTCCTCGACGGCTGTGCCGCCCACCGTTGACGCGGATGCCGATTCGCTTGCCATGTGCCCATTCTTACCCATCCGGCCAAGGATGCGGGCATAGGCTCGGGCATATGACGTCCACAGCATTGCTCACCGACATGTATGAGCTGACCATGATCCGGGCTGCTATGCATGCCGGAACCGCTTTTCGTCGCTGCACCTTCGACCTCTTCCCGCGTCGGCTACCGGCCGGTCGCAGCTACGGTGTCGTCGCCGGCACCGGACGCGCCCTGGATGCGTTGACGAACTTCCGCTTCGGCCCCGATGAAATCGCATTTCTGCGAGAGCGCGGGATCGCGGACGATATGCTCGCCGATTGGCTCGCTGACTTTAAATTCTCCGGCAATATTCGAGGTTATGGAGAAGGTGAGCTGTTCTTCTCCGGCTCGCCAGTATTTGTGGTTGAGGGCAGCTTCGCCGAGGCAGTGGTCTTGGAGACTCTGCTGCTATCCATCTTCAATCACGACTCTGCGGTGGCCTCGGCTGCCTCCCGCATGACCCTGGCAGCAGAGGGTCGTCCGATCATCGAAATGGGTGGGCGGCGTACCCACGAGTGGGCAGCCGTTGCCGCGGCGCGCGCATCATGGATCGCAGGCTTCGGCACCAGTTCCGATCTGGAGGCCGGACGCAGCTGGGGCATTCCGGTCAGCGGCACCGCTGCGCACGCCTTCACAATGCTCTTCGATTCTGAGGAGGACGCCTTCAAGGCGCAGCTGGAGGCGATGGGAGAGCAAACCACTCTCTTGGTTGACACCTACGATGTGGACGATGCCATTCGGAAAGCCGTCGAGCTGACCGATGGACGCATCGGCGCGATCCGGCTGGATTCGGGTGACCTGAGCATTGAGGTCCGTCGCGTACGTAAACTGCTGGACTCTTTGGGCGCGCCCCAGACCCGCATCATCGTCACGAGCGACCTGGACGAATACCAGATCGCCGCGCTGCGTGGCGCTCCGGTTGATGGTTTCGGTGTCGGCACCTCGGTGGTCACCGGCTCGGGTCATCCGACCTGCGGGATGGTCTACAAGATGGTCAGCCGGGCAGATTCCGATGATCCGGACGCGCCGCAGCATCCGGTGGTGAAGAAGTCGCTGAACAAGGGCACCATCGGCGGACGCAAAACCGCAATGCGCCAGCTCGATGAACACGGCACCGCCGTGGCCGAAGTCATCGGCGTGGAGGTCGCACCGCGGGCCGCGTCCAACGACCGCATGGTGATGGTCGATCTGGTGCGCGATGGCGAGATCGTGGGTGCAGAACCGCTGCGGGCCGCCCGCGAGCGCCACGAGCGCGCCCGCGCCGAGCTTCCGCTGTTCGGGAAGAAGATCAGTCGGGCGGAGCAGGCCATCCCGACCGTATTCGTCAGCCGGGACGGCGAGAAGACCGAAAACATCTACCTCATGGGAGAAGCACCTGCCAACCTCTGACCGCCCGACCAGCCTCATCGCCCGGTGAGG
>JALHFX010000088.1 GCA_022837595.1 Propionibacterium sp. | reverse complement strand
AAATTCCCTGACTACGCGGCGCACATGTTGGCATTGCACGCGTCACGCTTTGAGGTGCTGGGTGCCGCCATGGATGCGGGCGTGCAAGTCTATGCAGGCACCGATGCGGGCGGCACCTTGGTACACGGGCGTATCGCCGAGGAAGCCGAACTACTTGCGAAACTCGGTGGTGTCGAGTTCGCTTTGGGTGCCATCTCGTGGCGGGCACGCGAGTGGCTCGGTGCACCTGGTCTGCAGGAAGGAGCCCCGGCAGACCTTGTCGTCTACCGGGACGATCCTCGTACCCGACTGGCAGCCTTGCATACCCCCGCACTCGTGATGCTGCGCGGCGAGCTCTACTCCGGCTGAGTTGGCGTCCGCTGACTCAGAGCTATCGCAGCCTCGGGCCTCGACGAATCAGACGATTCGTCCCCTCAGCTCGGCGCGGTCGGTTGGTGCTTCAGCCAGTATCTGGCGCGCCTTGTCGACCGAATCCCAAACACCCCACAAGAGCACACCGACCGGACGTGACTTGTCGTCCAGGTAGTAGACGACATAGCGTCCCTCACCCAGATCGACGACTTCGGTGTCCAGCCTGGCGTCCAGGCGCCCGATGGCCTCCCAACCGATCTCGAAGGCGTCCGACCAGAAGAACGGGGTGTGATCGTAGATCTCCTCGCTGCCAGCCATCGATCGGCCCGCCGTGGCGCCGGAGGTTTGCGCATGATCGACGTGCTCGATGCGGGTACGTCCGAGGATCACGTCCGGGTATTCGGCAATATCTCCGGCCGCCCAGATCACCGGGTCCGAAGTCTTCAAGTGTTCGTCGACGACGATGCCACGATTGACTTCCAGCCCTGCATCGGAGCCCAGCCGCAGATCTGGTTTGGCGCCCCACGACGGCATGATCGGCGAGCCGTCCGGGCACCAACGTCACCCCGTGATCGAGGTAAGCGGTCTGGAAGCGATCGGCGACCACAGCTGGGAAGACCGCCGACCCCAGCACTTCTTGGGGAAATATCAGAGTCACGGCCACGCCGTTCGCCGCCAACGCCGCAGCTATCTCGGTTCCGATGAAACCGCCCCCGACCACGATGGCGGTCGGATCAGCACTCACCAGTTCACGAAGTCTGCGATAGTTTGCCAGCGAGCGCATGGCGATGAACCGGTCGCCACTAGCCCCGCGCAGCTGGGTGGGCACGGAGCCGGTTGCGATTAACAGCTTTCCGTAGCCGATGCGCTCGCCATCGGCCAAAACCACCTGGTGGTCGTCGCGGGATATCTTGGTCACTACATGGTTCAAGAGGATCGTCGCGCCGGTGGTCGCCGCGGTCTTCTCAGAAATCGTCTCCTCTGTCACCGCAGGGTCAAGCCAGAGTGCCTTGGTCAGCGCGGTACGGTCATATGGTTCATCGACATCGGCGCTGACGATGCCGATGGAACCGGTGGTATCCAACTCGCGGATACCATTCGCGGCTGCGTTCGCGGCTTCCCCGCCGCCGACGATCAGATAATCAAAGTCGCTCATCGTGATCAACCTCCTCGTTTGGGGCCGCCCTCAGGGCAAGCTGCCCCGCTGCTTTCAAGCCCACGCTAGTCCCATTTCGTCTGGACCAGTAGGGTCTGGCACAATGGACGATGCGTCTGGCGTCCAGGTGCCCTCTCATCACTGGCGACGCAAGTCCAGCCGGCTGAACGAGTGTGCCCCACACGCGAGTGAAAGCCACCCGAACTACCGGGAAACACCCGGGACTTTCCTACAGGAGATACCACACAAGTGGCCACCAAGATTCGACTGAAGCGGCTCGGCAAGATCCGCTCACCGCACTACCGTGTCGTCGTCATGGATTCCCGCACTCGCCGCGATGGCCAGGCCATCGAGGAGATCGGGATCTACCATCCGAAGAACGAGCCGTCGCTGATTCGCATCGACTCCGAACGCGCGCAGTATTGGCTGGGCGTCGGTGCGCAGCCCACTGAGGCTGTCATCGCTTTGCTGAAGCGCAGCGGTGACTGGCAGAAGTTCACCGGTGACGATTCGCCTGCCGGCATCGATCCCCAGGCTGAGCCGGTGGACAAGCTGGCGCGCTTCAACGCCGCGCTGGCCGAGGCCGACGGCGAGCCAGCAAGCGAGGCCATCAGCCGTAAGTCAAAGAAGGCTGAGGCCGAAGAGGCTACTGAGGCTTCCGAGGCTTCCGAGGAGGCCTGATCATGCTGGCCGAAGCGCTTGAGCATCTGGTAGAGGGCATTGTTTCCCATCCTGAGGACGTGCGCGTTCGCGACAAGGAATTACGTCACGGGCGGATGTTAGAGGTACGCGTCCATCCTGAGGATATTGGCAAGGTCATCGGTCGCCAGGGACGCACCGCGTCGGCTCTGCGTACCGTTATACAGGCGCTGGCAGGTCGGGAACAGGTCCGTGTCGATTTTGTTGACGTGGATCGTAAGCCCGGACGCACGCGCCGCTGAGATCGTCGTAACGACAGACGCCCCACGCATCGTCAGATGGTGGGGCGTCTGTCGTCGTATTCGAGGGCTCTTGGAGGCCGCCACCTAAGGTGCAGATGAGAAGGAACACGCATGAGTAAGCTGATCGAAGTCACCGTCGGGGTAATCTCTCGTGCGCACGGGGTGCGGGGTGCGGTGAACGTCGACCCCCGCACGGATGAGATCGAACGGCGGTTCGTGCCAGGCGCTGAGCTACGCACAGAGCAAGGTGGCCATCTGACGGTGGAGTCAGTCAAACAGCCGTCCGGCCGTCTTATCGTCTCTTTCCGTGGAATCAGCGACCGCACCGCGGCTGAACAGCTGCGAGGACGAATCCTCAGCGTCTGGGTGCCCGCGGCCGAGCGGCCGAGCGGACGTGAGGAGTATTTCGATCGTCAACTGGTGGGGCTGAGGGTTCTGAAAGCTGACGGCACCGACGCGGGAACTGTCGTCGAGATCATCCATGGTCCTGCCCAAGACCTTCTGGTCGTCGACGTCGACGGCAGCGAATATCTGGTTCCGTTCGTCGAGGCGTTGGTGCCCGAAGTCGACTTGGACGCTGGTTCGATTCGAGTGACAGATCTGGCGGGCTTGCTGGACGACCAAGCAGAGGAAGCCTGATGCGCATCGACATCATCTCCATCTTCCCTGACTACTTCGCTCCTCTTCAGCTCAGCCTGATCGGAAAAGCGATCGAGGACGGCTTGCTGGACGTCCACGTCCATGACTTGCGGGACTGGACCCATGACCGGCATCGAACCGTTGACGACACCCCATACGGTGGGGGAGCCGGCATGGTGATGAAACCCGAGCCCTGGGGAGAAGCGCTGGATGCGTTACTCAACAGCTATGGGCCGGTCGACGACGGTCACCGCCCCGTGCTGTTGATGCCCTCGCCCTCAGGGCGATTGTTCACCCAGGATCTGGCTATCGAACTCGCGGACGAACCACAGATAGCGTTCGTCTGTGGACGCTATGAAGGGATCGACCACAGGGTCGTGGAGTGGGCGCGCCAGCGTTTTGATGTTACTGAGGTTAGCCTTGGCGACTACGTGCTGAATGGCGGAGAGGTCGCTGCGTTGGCTATAATCGAGTCTGTTGTGCGTCTGATTCCTGGCGTCATCGGTAACCCCCTCTCATTGGTCGAAGAATCACATTCTGCGGCGACCGATCATCTTCTTGAGTATCCGGTTTTCACCAAACCCGCTAGCTGGCGGGGTTTTGATGTGCCTGAGGTCTTGCTCAGTGGTCACCATGGCAGGATCGCCCAGTGGCGGCATGAACAATCGGTCGAGATCACCTCGCAGCGCCGGCCCGATTTACTTAGTTAGGTTTGGCTGGACCAATACCGGTGGGGGTGCTCATCGGAGCAGCAGGGCCACCCATTAGACTCCTGTCCGTGGCAACCAAACTCGTTACTCGCGATTCGAGCCGGACAGCCAATAACAGAGCGGTTCATTCGACGGTCTTCCGCAAGGTGCTGATGGCCGTCACAGGACTGTTTCTGATCCTGTTCCTGCTCATGCATATGTTCGGCAATCTCAAGCTCCTGATCCCCGACGGCGGTCTGGAGGAATTCGATGAGTACTCGCACTATCTTCGGATGTTCCTGTACCCGGTCCTCCCGCCCAAGTTCTTCTTGTGGGTCTTCCGCCTGGTGCTCCTGCTCTGCGCGGTGGTGCACATCGAAGCAGCGACTCGTCTGACCTTCAGGGACTACGACGCCCGCATGGGCATGGGGCGCTACCTCAAGCAGCGTTATCTCGCTGGTAGCTTCGCCGCCCGCACGATGATCTGGAGCGGCATCATCATCCTTGTCGGCGTGATCTTCCACCTGCTTCAGTTCACCACGCAGACCATCACGGTCGGCTACCTGGGGAGTGTGGCACCGCATTTGCGTGTGATCCTCGGCTTCCAGCACTGGTGGCTCGTTCTGCTCTACGCCTTCTGGGTGGGCCTGGTCTCCTTCCACGTGTATCACGGCTTCTATAGCGCCTTCTGCACGCTGGGTGCCCGCGTCGGCGCTTTCAGCGCGAAGGTCATCAAGATTTGTTCCGTGATCGTGGCCCTGCTGGTCTTCTTCGGCTTCATGGCGAGCCCGCTGGCGATTCTGTTTGGATTGGTGACTGCATAATGACTGAGACAACGACTCCTCGGTTCGCTTTCCACGACGATGCCGAATACTTCGTCATCGGGGACGAGATCCATGACACCAAGGCGGACACCGCTCTACCGATCGACAAGGTGTGGCCCGACCGCCAGTTCCGAGCCAAGCTCGTGAACCCTGCAAACCGGCGCAAAATTAGCGTCATCGTCGTCGGTACCGGTCTGGCCGGTGGCGCAGCCGCTGCTTCTTTAGGCGAGGCCGGTTGTTCTACGACACCGTCAAGGGCGGCGACTACCGTGCCCGCGAGACCAACGTCTATCGTCTCGCGAGTGTCTCGGGGAACATCATCGACCAGTGCGTTGCTCAAGGCGTACCGTTCGCCCGCGAATACGGTGGCCTGCTCGATACCCGTTCGTTCGGCGGCGTGCAGGTGCAGCGCACCTTCTATGCTCGGGGCCAAACCGGGCAGCAGCTGTTGATCGGCGCCTACCAGGCTTTGGAGCGTCAGGTCGCGGCAGGAACCGTGCAGATGTTCGCTCGGCACGAGATGCTCGAGCTGATCGTCAAGAATGGCGTGGCTCGTGGCATCGTCGCCCGTGACATGGTTACAGGCGAGGTCACTCCTTACACCGCAGACGCTGTGGTGCTTGCGACCGGTGGCTACGGCAACGTCTTCTTCCTTTCGACCAACGCCATGGGCTGCAATGTGACCGCCGGGTGGCGCGCGCACCGCAAGGGTGCCTACTTCGGAAATCCCTGCTACACGCAGATCCATCCGACGTGCATCCCGGTACACGGGGACAACCAGTCGAAGCTGACCTTGATGTCGGAGTCGCTGCGTAACGACGGACGCATCTGGGTGCCCAAGAAGGCCGAGGACTGCAGCAAGGATCCCCGGCAGATCCCCGAAGAGGATCGCGACTATTATTTGGAACGCATCTACCCATCCTTCGGTAACCTGGTGCCCCGCGATATCGCGTCGCGACAGGCGAAGAACATGTGTGATGAGGGTCGTGGCGTTGGCCCGGTCATCAAGGAAGTCGACGCGGACGGCCAAGAACACGAAGTTCGCCGTGGTGTCTACCTCGACTTCTCCGATGCCATCAGCCGTCTCGGCAAGGCAGGCGTCGAGGCGAAATACGGCAACCTCTTCGACATGTACAAGCAGATCACTGCGGAGGATCCCTACGAGGTTCCGATGCGCATCTATCCTGCGGTCCACTACACCATGGGTGGAGTGTGGGTTGACTACGATCTGGAGACCACGATCCCTGGTCTTTTCGTGGCAGGCGAAGCGAACTTCTCCGATCACGGTGCCAACCGCCTCGGTGCTTCGGCACTGATGCAGGGCCTCGCGGACGGCTACTTCGTCCTTCCGAACACGATCAATGATTATCTAGCCGATCATCATGACGGCAAGCTGCCCGATAATGATCCGGCGGTGGTCGAAGCCGTGAACGCGACCAAGGCGCAGATCGATAGGCTGCTCAGCATCAAGGGCTCCCGCACTGTTGACTCGTTCCACAAGGAACTCGGCCACATCATGTGGGAATACTGCGGCATGGCCCGCAGCGAAGAAGGGCTGAAGAAGGCCGTCGGGATGATCCGCGAGCTGAAGAAAGAGTTCTGGCGCGACGTCAATGTGACTGGTGTCGCCGAGGACCTCAACCAGACTTTGGAGCGTGCCGGCCGGCTGGTCGACTTCTTCGAGCTGGGCGAGCTCATGTGTATTGATGCGTTGCATCGGCGTGAATCGTGTGGCGGTCACTTCCGGGTCGAGTATCAGACCGAGGAAGGCGAAGCAATGCGTCACGATGACGAGTTCGCTTACGTGGCGGCCTGGGAGTACGCCGGTGAGGGTGGCAAGCCCATCCTGCACAAGGAGCCCCTGGTCTACAAGGCAATCGAGCTGAAGCAACGGAGTTACAAGTGAAACTCACACTGAAGATCTGGCGCCAGGCTCGCGGCGCGGCGCAGGGCAAGCTTGTCGATTACAAGATCGACAACGTCTCCGAGGACATGAGCTTCCTCGAGATGCTTGACCAACTGAACGAGGAACTCACTGCGGCTGGTGAAGAGCCGGTGGCCTTTGACTCGGACTGCCGCGAGGGTATCTGCGGTACTTGCGGCGTTGTTATCAACGGCACTGCTCATGGTCGCGGCAACTCACCGGTACCGACGACAACCTGTCAGCTGCATATGCGTTCATTCCACGATGGCGACACCATCACGATCGAGCCGTGGAAGGCGAAGGCTTTCCCTGTGCTGAAGGATCTGGTCGTTGACCGCACGGCGCTCGACCGCGTCATTCAGGCTGGCGGGTTCATCTCGGTCAATACTGGTGCAGCTCCGGACGCACACTCGCTACTGGCGCCGAAGCTACAGTCCGATCGCGCCTTCGACAATGCAACATGTATCGGTTGTGGAGCCTGCGTGGCGGCTTGTCCGAACGCTTCGGCGATGCTGTTCACCTCCGCGAAGGTCACCCATCTGCTCAATCTGCCGCAAGGCCAGCCGGAGCGATTCCTGCGGGTGAAGAATATGGTCGGTCAGCATGATGCCGAAGGCTTCGGCAACTGCACCAACATCGGTGAATGCTCTGCGGTTTGCCCCAAGGGTATCCAGTTGGAGTCGATCAGTACGCTGAACCGCGATCTGGTCTGGTCTCTGTTCCGAAAGGACGGCTTCACCGTCGCATAATCAGCCACATCTCGCGAGTAGTCGGGGCGGCTCCGGGGTTATCTCGGCGCCGCCCCTTCGCCGCGTGGTGTGCGCCAGGTCATGTCTGTTGAGCCTGCGTCGCCATGATTACCGTGATCGGCAGGGATTGTGGCATGATTGGCGGGTTGCTCAGCTGTATCGGCTCCTGCCACAGGGGGACTGACCGATGCTGCCGAGTTCTGTCGAACACTCAACCGCGAGGTGACCTGTGGCACTGACGAGGAACTAACATGAATCCGATCATCGCTGAGCTTGACAAGGCTTCGATCCGTAGCGACATCCCCGAGTTTCGTCCCGGCGATTCGGTGCGGGTGCATGTCAAGGTCGTCGAGGGCAATAAGGCCCGCATCCAGGCTTTTGCCGGTGTTGTGATTGCCCGCACCGGTTCCGGTGTCCAGGAAGCGTTCACCGTCCGCAAGGTTTCATACGGAACCGGCGTCGAGCGCACCTTCCCGCTGCATTCCCCGATCATCGACCGTATTGAGGTTGAGCGTCGCGGCGATGTTCGCCGCGCCAAGCTGTACTACCTTCGTGGCAGGCACGGCAAGGCTGCGAAGATCAAGGAGCGTCGCAGCTGACGGGTCGTCCAATACGTCGCCGGGGTCCCGGCCGCCTTCTCCAAGGTGGCCGGGACCTCTTCAGCTGACGTCTTAAGATGGGATCCGATCGTCGAACGAGGAGCCGGGCATGAGCCGCAAAGACAGGGGTGACGAACTGGTTGCCGAAGTTGACGATCTGGATCTCCCTCCGAGCCCCAAGCCTTCGAGGTTCAAACAGACCCTGATCTTTCTGGGTGAGACGGCGCTCGCGATCATGGTGACATTGGTGATCACGGCTCTGCTGAGGGTCTTTGTCTTTCAGGTTTTCGAAGTACCCAGCGGCTCGATGGAGGAGACACTTGAATTGAAGGACCGCATCGTGGCGATGCGAGTCTCCGATTTCGAGCGTGGCGATGTGGTGGTTTTCGAGGATCCGGACGACAGGTGGATGGGTCCGCAACCGGAGGCATCCAACCCCGTCCGCGTGCTTTTGGAGACGCTCTACCTGCTTCCGGACAGCAGCCAGGGCTATCTGGTCAAACGTGTTATCGGCATGCCCGGTGATCATGTTGCATGTTGCGATCAGCAAGGCAGGATCACCGTGAACGATGTCCCGATCGATGAGGACGCCTATCTTTACAAGGACGCGAGCGGCTTGAGTGTGGCGCCTTCGGATACACCCTTCGATGTGATTGTGCCGGCTGGTCACATCTTTGTCATGGGTGACCATCGGGACCGCTCCGGCGACTCCCGACTACACCTCTGCGAGGCCACCGAGGACGGCGTGCCTGCTGGGATGTACGGGTTCGTTCCCGTCGACGATGTGGTTGGGCCGGTCGTTGCAACGGTGCTGCCGTTGAACAGAATCAGGACCTTCTCGGTCCCCGAAGCATTCTCTGAAGTGCCTGACGCAGTTGGAACAGCGCCTGCTGAGCCCGTGCTCGGAGAGGGGTCGTGCGGAGGCTGATGGCGATCATTCGTCCGGGTAAAGGCATCTTTGGCTACGAGCGTGCGCTACGGCGGGCCGGTTTCGGGCTGGTCGCCGGAGCGGACGAGGCCGGCCGAGGGGCATGCGCGGGGCCGCTGGTTGCGGGTGCGGTCATTTTGGATGAGCGGGCAACCCGGCACCTGAATGGACTGAATGACTCAAAACTGCTCACAGCGGCCACTCGTGAGCGCCTCTACCAACTGATCGTCGATCGCGCGGTGGCCTGGTCGGTGGTCGAGGTATCCCCGACAGAGTGCGACGAGCTCGGGATGCACGAAGCAAACCTGCAAGCACTACGGCGGGCGCTGCTACGGCTCGAACCGGTACCGGAGTTCGCATTGACCGACGGTTTCGCGGTAGGTGGCTTGGCCTGTCCCGCGCTGGCAGTTTGGAAAGGTGATCAGGTCGCGGCGTGTGTGGCGGCAGCGTCCATCATTGCGAAGGTCACGAGGGACCGCATCATGACCGCGTTCGACGAGCACTACAGTGGCTACGGGTTCACCGCACACAAAGGGTATTGCACAGCCGAACACCAGCGGCGACTGGAAGACCTCGGCCCCTGCCCGATACACCGGATGCGGTATGAGAACGTGCAGGCAGCGGCTAGAGTGGCTTCACGATGAGCAGTGACGATCTGGAGGCCTACGAGGCCAAGCTGGAACTCGACTTGTACCGCGAGTACAAGGATGTCGTCGAGATCTTCACCTATGCGGTGGAGACCGAACGACGGTTCTACTTGTGTAACCAGGTCGACCTCAAGGTGCGTACCGAGGGTGGCGATGTCTACTACGAGGTCTCGATGGGCGATGCGTGGGTCTGGGATATGTATCGCCCAGCCCGTTTCGTGAAATCTGCGAAGGTGCTCACCTTCCGAGACGTCTCGATCGAGGAGATCCAGCACCGCGATCTGGAAGTCCCTGACCAGGGGTAACTTCGCTGAGCAGTATCCACCAGCAAGTGCCGCTGGTAGCTATCTCAAGAAGTTGAGATTCCACGGTGGATAACTGAACGATTCGACTCTGATTTACCAATCATTCATCTCGAAGGAGAGGTGAACGATGGCAGATTTGAATCTGGCACCAATCGGCAGCAAAGGGCTTGGCGCCTGGGGTGAAAAGTACGCGGCCGACTACTTGGTGGGTCTCGGATGGATGGTGGTCGAACGCAACTGGAGATGCTCGGTAGGTGAGGCTGATCTGGTCTGTTTGGAGCCGGGGCCGGGGGAGTTGCCAACCGGAGTAGTTGTCGAGGTCAAATGCCGAAGCGGAAGTGGCTTCGGCGATCCGTTGGAGGCGATCACATACGCCAAGCAGCGAAAGCTCCGGCAGATCGCTGCTGTTTGGCGGCAGGTCAGCGGTTTAGGGCTGTCAGGTCTTCGGGTGGACGCCGTCGGTATTCTCAAACTTCCGGGAGTGGCTCCGTTGGTGCGGCATGTACGAGGCGTGGCATGAGCACGGCGAGTGCCTGGTCGGTGGCGCTACTGGGCATGGAAGGGACGCTGATTGAGGTTGAGGCCGCGATCGGCGGAGGTCTGCCACGCACCGTCTTGGTGGGACTACCGGACGCGGCGTTGTACGAAGCGCGGGATCGCTGTCGAGCCGCGGTCGCTGGCGCTGGCCTGTCCTGGCCGAACCAACTGTTGACCATCAATCTGACGCCGGCGAGTCTGCCGAAAGCAGGTTCGCATTACGACCTGGCGATCGTGTCTGCAGTGCTGGCAGCAAGCGGCGTCGTGCCCCACGCCATCGCTGCGTCCAGCGTTCTGGTGGGAGAGCTGGGCCTGGACGGGCGGGTACGCGAAGTCCAAGGAGTGCTGCCTGCCCTGCTGGCGGCTCGCGACGCCGGCTTCGAGGCGGCAATCGTGCCTGCCAGGCAGGTCGCTGAAGCCGAGTTGGTAGCGGGGCTGAGGGTATTAGGGGTCTCATGTCTGGCGGATCTCATCGAGGTTCTGCACGGGCGTCCTGTACTTGGTGGAGCGTATGCCAATGAGCCGCCCACCGTTCAGCCTCCCGACTATGCTCCGGATCTCGCCGACGTGCGCGGGCAACCGGATGCTTGCTGGGCACTCGAAGTGGCAGCCGCCGGCGGTCATCATCTCTTTCTCCACGGTGCGCCGGGAGTCGGCAAATCGATGCTCGCTGAACGGCTACCGGGTTTGCTTCCGGATCTGAACAACGCGGAAGCGTTGGAGGTTTCTGCGATACATTCCCTGGTCGGGCGTCCATTGAACGGCGGGTTGATCAGACGACCTCCGTATTCGAATCCACATCACAACGCCTCGATGGCCGCGATGGTCGGTGGTGGTGCCAGGGTGGCCCGACCAGGAGCTATCTCGATTGCTCATCGTGGCGTGCTCTTTCTAGATGAAGTCCCAGAATTCAGCGCCAGGGTACTTGACGCATTGCGCACGCCCCTGGAAACGGGAAAAGTGACGATCGCTCGCTCCGCCAGTCAGGTGTGTTATCCCGCAAGATTCCAGCTCGTCATGGCAGCCAATCCCTGCCCCTGCGGGATGCTTGGCGTGCCCGGAGCGAACTGCACCTGTACTCCGATGAGTGTGCGGCGCTATAACGAACGACTCAGCGGCCCGATGCTTGATCGAGTCGACATCCACCACCGGCTGCTGCCGTCGAGGCTCGGCCTGGCTGATGCGCCGGCGGGGGAGTCGAGTAAGAAGGTGGCTGAACGGGTCAGGCTGGCTCGCGAGCGGCAGGCCGAGCGCTTGATGGGAACACCTTGGCAGCTGAATGGGGAGATTCCTGGGGCTGAGTTGCGCAGGCTGCCGCGAGCCCGGGGTATGTCGTTACTGGACGACGCAGTCAGAAGTGGACGCTTAAGTGCTCGCGGGGTCGACAAGGTGCTGCGTTTGGCTTGGACTCTGGCCGATCTGGATGGCAAGGACAGGATCACCCGAGTGCAGTTGGCGTCAGCTTTGGGATTGAGGCATGACGGTTGGAGGTGCGCAGCGTGACCGAGTGGGATCAGGAGCGACGTGCTAGAGCCGTGCTGACCTGTATCTGTGAGCCCGGGCATCTGAAGCTAGCCCGATTGGTTGCTTCGCACGGCGCGGTAGCGACCGTTGATGCACTACGCCGGAACGGAGACGAATCTGCCTGGGCGCGACGTGCGAAGATGACGGACGAAGATGTGTTGGTGCAGCGTGCTGGGCAGGCACAGTTACGGTTCGTGATTCCCGGTGATACAGAGTGGCCTGTTCAGCTGGACGATCTCGCCCACCGCGCCGAGATACAGGGTTTGGGTGGGTTGCCGGTCGGGCTGTGGGCAGCCGGTCCGTTGTCCGTGGCCGAGTTCGCGCCGCGCAGCGTGGCAGTCGTCGGAGCGAGAGCGGCCACACGCTACGGCGAGGCTGTTACGAGCGATCTCGTCGGCGGACTCATAAGTGATGGCTACACCGTTGTTTCCGGTGGAGCATACGGAATCGATGCGGCTGCGCATAGGGCTGCTCTGGCATCTGGTGGGCGCACCGTCGGGGTCTATGCGGGAGGATTGGACGAGGCTTATCCCCGCGGTAACCTGCGGCTCTTCGAGGAGCTGAAGGCTGAACATCTGGTGGTCTCGGAGGTGGCTCCGGGGGTGCGCGTGAGCAGATCCGCCTTCTTGGCCCGGAACCGTCTGATAGCAGCGTTGACGATCGGAACGGTCGTGGTCGAGGCGGCTGCAAGGTCTGGCGCGCGCAATACCGCCAGCTGGGCCAATGAACTAGGGCGGGCCGTAATGGCGGTGCCCGGACCTGTCTTCTCGGGCATGTCTACTGGATGCCACCGGCTGATCCGAGACGGTCAGGCGACGCTGGTTGCCGATGTAGACGATATTCGGGCACAACTGGCGCCCCTCGGGGTTGGGCCGCTGCTAGCCGAGCGTGGGCCGGACCGGCTGCTGGACGATGTCGAACCCGAGTTGCTTGCAGTACGAGAGGCGATGCCCGCCCGTGGTGGCATCAGTACATCCGATCTGGCGGTTAAGTGCGGTCACCCGGTGCCGCGGATTCTAGGTGCACTCGCCGAGTTGGAGGTCTTGGGATTGGTGGGTCAGGACCAGACCGGCGCCTGGCGATTGAAACGGCCAACCTCCGCAGTTGTCTAGGCGGATTGGATAAGTCCAGTGGAGTGCGCTGAAATGGGGGTATGAAACTCACTGCTCCAGTGTCTGAAGACGGTCAGATCGGTTCTCACTTCGGAAAAGCTACCCG
>JALHFX010000218.1 GCA_022837595.1 Propionibacterium sp. | reverse complement strand
TGGCCGACCAGCCCACGGGCGACTCCATCGGGCTTGACCAGGACCAAGGTGCGTTCGGTAGCGCTCATACCTGAACCTTACAAGCAGCATCCGACAACACAGCTGCCACCGATCCCCCGTCGGCACCACGCGATCGCGCTCTGGCCACCCGCCAGCCCACTCCGATCACAGATCGTGCAGCCTCAGGGCCCGTCCTGGGACGCAGACCTACACGATCTGCCATCGGCGAGCAGCGCCGACGCTCCGATCGCGGATCGTGCAGCTTCGGGGCCCGTCAGGGGACGCAGACCTACACGATCCGCCATGAGGCGAGCGGCTCGGACGATCCGACATAAGGTGAGCAGGGCCGACGATCCCATCACAGATCGTGCAGCCTCAGGGCCCGTCATGGCCCGTAGACCTACACGATCTGCCATCGGCGAGCAGCGCCGACGCTCCGATCGCGGATTGTGCAGCTTCGGGGTCCGTCAGGGGACGCAGACCTACACGATCCGCCGTGAGGCGAGCAAGCGCCATCACCCATCGAGCCCCAAATCTGCGTCCAACTGCCGCACGATCTCGCGGACCTCGCCAGCCAGGTAGACCGAGCCGATCACCAGTACAGCAGCGTCCTCGCCGGCTCCCTCGGCCAGACCACGAGCCAAATCGATCGCACGCGCAGGATTAGCTGCCGCACGACGACGGTGATCTCGTCGACGCTGAGCGCCCGCGGGATATCGGTCATCGTCGTCACCACTATCGTGTCGAGCTGATCTGCTAACAGCTCCATCACCTCGTCAACCGCCTTATCGCGCATCATCGCGACCACACCGATGAGTGGTTGGGCGGTGAACGCCTCCCGGAGGCCCGCAAGTGTGACCGCGACTCCCTGCGGGTTGTGTGCGGTGTCGAGAACTACCAGCGGCTCGGTACTGATCGGCTCCAGTCGGGCGGGAGCCTGCACGGCGCCGAGCCCCTCGCTGATCACCTCGCCGCTGAGCGCTGCACCCCGGAACGCCTCGACAGCCGCCACGGCGAGCACCGCGTTATGGGCCATATGCATACCGAACAGCGGCAGAAAGATGTCACCCATCGGGCCGTCCGCGGCATCGATACGCAGCAGCTGACCGCCCACCGCGGGTTGACGCCCGAGCAACGCGAAGTCGACACCTTCGCGCACCATCGCAGCCCCGACTTCGAGACATCTGGCAATCAGCGGCTGAACGGCCTCCGGAGGCTGCCCGGCCAAGACAGCCACGGATCCTGGCTTGATGATGCCCGACTTCTCGCCCGCGATCTCGGCGATGGTGTCGCCGAGCAGATGCGTATGGTCCAGTGAGATCGGTGTCACGACCGCAATCTGAGCGTCCGCCACGTTAGTCGCATCCCACTGCCCACCCATCCCGACCTCCATGATCATCACGTCGACCGGAGCATCGGCAAATGCCGCATAGGCCATACCTGTAATGACCTCGAAGAAGGTCATCGGTACCCCGCCGAGTAACTGGGCGTCCACCATCTCCACCATCGGCGCGATCTGCCACCAAATCTCGTCGAAACGTTCGCCGCTGATCGGCTCACCGTCGATGCTGATGCGCTCGGTCACGTCGACCAGATGTGGGCTGGAGAATCGGCCGGTCCGCAACCCCATGGCGCGCAATAACGACTCGATCATGATCGCCGTGCTGCCTTTGCCGTTCGTGCCGGTGATCTGAATGACCGGGGCGGCCTTCTGCGGTTCGCCCAGCAGATCGCACAATGCACCGATGCGGTCGAGTGAAGGTTGCGGATGGCTTTCGGGCCAGCGGCCGATCAACCAGGAGACCAGTTCTTCGTGACTGGCATGGCGGGACGGCTGCTGCAATGAACTCATGTCGAGCAAGCTTAGGGGCTGTTTTGGTCTGCTGCCTGGACGCGTCTGTCTCGCTCCGCAGGCAACGTGGCGACCCAGTGCTGAGGCCCACCGATATCATGGGGCGCGTGGACGCATTGATCGGACGAGTGGCTGAGCGGATGGTGGGACGTAACTGGCGCGACTGGATCGGGCTCGCCGCCCGGCTGATCCTCGGCATCGGATTGTTCTATGCGGGTGCAATCAAGATCGGACGGCTCGAATCCAACGTCACCCAGGTCGCGCTCTATCAGCTTCCGATCCCTGACTGGATGGTCACGCTGGTCGGATACGCCCAACCGTTCGTCGAGATCGCCGTTGGCCTGCTGCTGATCATCGGATTATTCACGCGGATCAGCGCCGCTCTCGGCACGATCGCGATGG
>JALHFX010000087.1 GCA_022837595.1 Propionibacterium sp. | reverse complement strand
TGGCCAGCTCGGGGTTCTCGGAATCGACCGTCGCGTGAACGGACACGCCGTGCCCGGTAGCGAACTCAACGCGGTGCCGGTAGATCATCTCCAGCGACTGGCGGTCCTCGTCGTACTGCTCCTGAAGCACAGGCCGGCGGCGGAACACCGGCCTGCCCTCGGCGTCCCTGACGATGATCTCGGGCTGGAAGACCCAGGCTTGATCCTGGCCCTGCGGCGGCATGACCTGAGTGTTGATGAGGAACAGCGTCACCAGCCGGTCACCCTGACCGAGCGGAGCGCTGACCGTGCCTTGGACAACCACGGACGTTGAAACGTGATCGACCGGTCGCGGCGGGATAGGCCCCTCGTTCAAAGGCACGGTGATGATGCCGCCAGCGGGGATACGCTTCCAGCAGCGCCGACCCGTCGCTTCAGACTCGGCTCGCGCATAGTGGCCCCACGACGCCGCGACTTCGACGCTCTCCTGGTCGTCGGCCACGCAGAAGGTCAGGCCCATCGACGAGGGTACCAAGGTCCGGCTCCCTGAGGCGTTGATCTCCGGCTCTTCCTCATCCTCAGACGGGTTGGACGCGGGAACGTCGTCACGGCTGATGTGGTCTTCATTGGCATAGGGCACCAAGTCACCAGGCGTTTCACCATCCGTCACTTCTTCCTCGGCGAACGGCCCCACCTCAGATTCACCCTTCGTCGGGCTCATCGGAGACAGCTTCCCAACGAGGTAGCGGTCGCGGACACTCATCCCCACGATCTCTTCGCGGGGACCGTTCGCCGGACCCAGCAAATCATCGACGGCAGCAAGCCGAAGGAGTTCTCGGACATACGCCTGTTCCTCCTTCGTGGTCCCGGCCAGGGTACGCAATGACGCGAACGAGGCCCCACTCAACGATCTCGTTACCTCCTCAAACGTTGCCCACCTAATTCGGGCCGGGCTGTCTGGCAACTCGGCCTCATAAATCCCGAAGTCAGTTAGCGGCCTACCTTCCGGGTTCTGATGGAGCGCATCAAAATACAGCTCAATCTCGTCGACGCTCTCGCGCATTCGGTAAACCCTGGCGATTCCCACGGCCTCCGCATGTTTGCCTGCCACTAGGAGCAGGCCATCCCCGGCCTGAATGGCGTCGTCCGCGACGACCCGTCCAACTGAAACGCAGAACCCCCTCAACCCTGCGTCCGGGACTCGAACTATCCACGCGTTCTCCACAGTCGCCTCCTCAACTCTTCCTAATGCTGACGAGTGTCCCGAAGTAGTCCTTGTTATCGGCTCTCGTGCGCTTGGGGTAGCCGAGCGCACAACAGAGGCTCGGCCCAAGTAGCCCCAGGATGCGAGGGTCGACGTTGAGGCGGTATGACTTCACTGGGCACCTCTTATTGCTCTGTACTCGGCGCCCTTTTTCTGCCCCCTACGCTCCACGAGATCTGCCTCAAGTAGCGCACTCACGGCTGGTGTCCACTGACTCGGCGGCAGCCCGGTGCCCGCAAGGATCTGCCCTTTGCCTCGCCAACCCCCGCGGTTGCGAAGGAAGGTAGCAATCAGCGCGGCAGCTTCAGCACCATCGCCAGCCTCAGGCAGCGCTGACGAGGCGCTAGACGCCTGCACCTTTACGGGTCGAATTGAGCGGGTACCGGAGACGCTGTTTACGCGTCTGTTGTCTTCCATCAAGAGTCTGTGAAGCACCGTGTCTCTGGCTCCCGACCCCATAGTCAGCCGTGTCAATCCGCGATACTCATGGAAGCCGAGATCTAGGTCAATGTCATCCCACCCGTAGGCATTGAGTACCAACCGGTCAATGTCGGCATGGACTTCCCGAAGGGAATCAACATCGGCGTCTTGCCCAGGACGACATCCAGGATCATGAATCAGGTTGTAGAGGTCTGTCAACCCGAGCATACGGCGCCGTGAAACCTCAGCGCTGAGTCTCTGGAGCGTCGCTCCAGCGCTATGTAGCGCGGGAGTCTCCTCTGGGATCGGCAAAGACTCAAAAACGACCGACGGGTTGTAGCGGATGGACTCCCCCAGGGTGGAACCCCACTGAATAGCCCATTCAGTGTGAATCGAAGACGAGAGGAGTGCCTGGAGCGCATAGCTGTCAGTGCAGAACACCCTAAGTGCGCTTGAAGGGATGTACCACGCAGGTATGCGAACAGGAACAACATACTTCGCGTGGCCCACGATGACGAGGCATTCCATCAGCGCAGCGAGTCTACGGCGCATTTCAAGCCGCGGGTTCCAGTGCTTCCACCATTCCTTGACCATCCGCGGGTACTTGATGGCATCCTTCGTAATTCGCTCGGGCAAAATGCGCCGTTCCGCAAGTGCCCATACAGCGGCGTAGCGGGATGCATCTTGCTCAGTCATCTCACCAAAATCGATGACGTACCGACTTGGTGCATGGTTCGGATCGTCCGTGACATCGTGACCATCCAAGTACGGCTTGAGCACGTCCGCGGATCTAGGGTCTTGCTGGACCAGGAGCGCGCACTCGTCCTGCGAGACCATGAAGCCCTTGCCCTGCGGAATGACTCCTTGATGGCATATCCCCGCATTGCTCGCCAACTTGACTGGTCCAAGAAGCTCCTCCTGTCCGGCGTCAAGATGACTGTTTATCGATGTGACTGCTTCGTCATTCAGCTCCACGAGGCCGTTCCATGAACGCGTCAGCCACACAATCGAATACAGAGTCTGTGCGTTGCCAGGCCAGGGCCTCGATCTCACCGCAGTCATAATTGTGAATGCGCCACCATCCTTTTCGGTGAGCTGGGCAAGGCCAATCTCCCGACTCTTCCCCTCAGCTGCCGCTTTCGATGTAATCATTCCCAGGATGCCAGTCTCGGGTTTCAGGAGCCCTGCGAAACGAAGCAGAAAGAAGACCACCAGATCACACTTTCCCCTCTTCCTTGGCGAAAGCTGTTTCATCAAGTATTCCCTGACATCTTCACCGACAGCACCGGCGATTCTCTTATGCGCAAAGAACGGTGGGTTGCTCACAATCGCGTCAAATCCACCTCGTGAGAACACTTCCGGGAATTGGAGCACCCAGTGGAATGGACGCCGGGGTCGCACTCCTTGGGGTAACCCTCGGTCAAGGAGCGTTCGCGTAGTTCTCCTTATCGTCTCTGCCGCTGAGGCATCACCGGCGATCGCAGCCTCAGCCAGAACTGGCAGGCTTGGCGAGACCTCGTCGAGAGGCTTGCCGCTGCCCACCGCATAACCAACTATGGCATCCGCAACCGCTTCGGCTGTTTCCACCACAAACGTTGCCTCAGAACTCGACCGCTCCATCCGGGCAACATCAGTCATGTCCTTGACGACGATTGTCCTCATCGATTGTCTAATGTCCAAGGCTCTCTTCGAAGCCTCTTCAACTCCGTCGCTGAACAGTGGTGGCTGGTAGTTGGCGTGCGTCGGCCTCACTCGAAGCTGCGTGAGCTGATCCAAGTTGTCCAGCCCCAGCAGGCTATCTCCAGCTTTCATGTTGTGGTCCAGGAAGCCAAATGGCCTACCCTTGGCCAGGGTGACAAGCCACATTGAGAGCTTGGCGAGTTCGACGGCGAGTGGGTTTATATCAACCCCATAGAGGCAACGTTGAGAAACAAGGCGACGTGCCTCTAGTAGGCGAACATCTGGTTGGGCTGGCAGCGGATCGTCACTCCCGATATGGGCGACCGCCACACCATCCGCCCGGATGATGTCGCCCCGGGCTTCTGCTTGCTCCCAAGACAAGACAAGTTTCTCGGCAAGATAGCGACAGGCCTGGACTAAGAATGCGCCCGACCCCATCGCCGGGTCGCATACTCGGAGATTCAGTAGCTCATCGGGCCTGGAGAGTGACCAGTTGTCCCGGTCGTCTCCCTCTCGGGGGCCTTGGTAAACAAACGGTTCGAGGGCCACCGCGACAATCTTCTCAGTTAGTGACTTGGGAGTGTAGTGTGTCCCCGTCTCACGACGATCCATACCCGGTGCGACCATGAATGAACCTTGCCTGTAAACGGCCGCATCGCCCCATGCGTCCTTCCTGACAAGGTTGGCGAAAGGCCGGAGCCGTGAAGCAAGTGCGACGTCACCCGTAAGAGCGTTGAGCACCTCAGCCAGCGTCTCATCCGTTGGTTGTCGTCTGACTTCGCCCACAATGGTGGCCGCATTTCGACCGCTGACTTCTTCAACTACTGAGGCGAGCTGGCTTTCGCCGTCCAATAGAAGCGATTCAAGCTCGGACAGAGAGATCGCAGGATAGCGATTCTTGGAGGAACCCTTGACCCCGATCGTGACTTCGGGCACGCGGACGACGGTGTGCTCCAAGAGCCCTTCGTAGACATGGCCAATCTGCTCTACATCCAGCGCCCGGTAGGACAGCACCAGCGCGCCATGAGAGTGTTCTAAGACTTGAAGCGAGTTCAGCAGAAGCAGGACGGTCTTGTTGTCGATTGGAAGCGGATGTGATGCTTCGCCCATCCAAGAGGTACCAGATGATCGTCCCTCCAAGAAGGGATAGCGATCCGGGTCGAAGAGCGACCCGCCCATCGCCGGGATTCGCAGGTCCTCGTGCTCAACGCCCGCATAGACCGCCCGGAATACTGATAGAAGACGAGACCAAGCGTCGTATCGGCGCTCCAGCACCTCGTCACCGTGTTGGTCGGCTTCCTCAGCGAGTTGGCCGCGCAGTGTCGATACTGCGAGATTCTGGTCGTACGCGGGATCGCCTAGCAGGAACAGGCCGCGCTCTTCGGCGCAGAGGACAAAGACGAGCCGCATCATGACGGTCAGCCCAGCTTCGTAAAGCGTCGATGGCGAGACACCACGCAGTAGATCGCGGTTTCGGTCTTCGTCCGCTTTGTCGAGCGCCTGAATAAGCACCTCGGTCGCCCGCCGGACCTGCTCGCCGAGGGTATCGGTCACCTCATCCTGGTGCTTGAGAGATTCATCCAGCAGCGCTTCCAGTGTTCCCTCGGTCGGGCCGAAGCACCGCCGGACCCCGAGTAGGGACTGGAAGGCTTTGAGCGTCGCGGGTTCTTGGAACCAGTAGCGGGCGTACCAGGTCGTTTGGCCGGACGGTGAGTCGATAGGTGCGTTGACTATGACCCACTCCTCGCCGTTCGTGACTAAGCCGAGGCGGACACCATGGGCGCGGCACAGGAGAGTCATTCGCTCAATCTCCGAGGCAAGCCAACCGTCCGAGCTGGCGGTGGAGGCCAGGAGCGAACCCGGAGCGACGGCCTTGATGAACATACTCGCGTTGGATGAGCCGAGCGAGTGGACGATCCACGACGGCTGGAACGCCGCCGTGCCGTCATGCGGCGAGACACTCGGTAACTCCCCACGCCACGCAGAAGCGGGCGTGAGGGACTCTGCGTCATACTCAAGCAACTCGGTCAGCACAAGGTTGACCCAGGCGTCGTGGAGGGCGGGCAGCAGTTCGTCGTCTTCGTCAACCGCGTCACGCCATTCCTCGTAGGCTGAGCGAAGTTGTTGACGCCTCGGCGTTTCCACCGATTCGAGACCTTGGGGGAAGGCCTGTTCCAGCACCTGGACCGTGAGGAAGGGACCAGTCGTCTCGACCAGGGAGAGCCACTCCACTTGTTGCGAAGTCACGGGCACGGCGATCACATCCTTGCCGCGAGCGACTGTGGGACGAGGAAGACGACGGCGGCGGGGAAGGTGCGTCCCACGGGGTCGGCGTACTGACGTCGAATGGCCGCCTCCTCGGCTTGGCGTTCCTCGGGAATCCTGGCCAGTCGAGCTTCCAGGGCGCTGATGTCCTTGCGCACTTGGCTCATCTCCGCTGGAGACATGCCCGGCAAGTACAACTGGCCGTTGGCCTGGTCTGGATTGAGTTCCTTGCGGATGCCTGCTTCCAACTCATCCAAGATGCTCTTCAGGTTGGCGACCTCGGTCTCCATGCGGCTGGCCAACGTCCTATCCAGTTCTCTCAGACGTTCACTTGACCGAGCTTCCACCGCTCCCATTATGGCTTCTTCGTTCGCCTCGAACCGCTGCTTGAGGACGGCAAAGAGCCTCTCACTCGGAACAGTGCTGGAGGCGGCAGCTATGAGTTCGTTGCGACGCCCCACCTGCGCGATCCTGTTGAGTCGGTCGTGGCCGAGTTCACCGCCGGACAGCGTGAGTTCCTCGTGCAGTCGGCGGTGATCGCCGCCGGTAACGACAAGCCGAGACCAGACCAGCACAACCGGTGTCGTGGACAGGCCGTCTGGCACGGTGCGCACAGCGACGCGGTACAGCTTCTTGATGTCGTCGAGAGACCAGATTTCCTCGCGCAGCAGGCGAAGACACATCTGGACGAGGCGATGGTTCATATGAGCAAGCACCACATCGTCGCGGTCTTCGGCAACCGCGTGGTCGAATGTCATCGGGCGGCGATCCTTGGTGTGCGGGTGCTCCAGACCATGAGTAGCTCGTCCCCACGAACCGGTCAGCAGAGGCACATCGAAGGCGCTCCCGGCAGAGGCGTTCTTAAGCGCTGCTGGGACGAGCGGCGGCTTCTCGGCCAGGTCGAGTGCCACTTTGACCGCTCGCTCCATGTTGCGGGGGGACACATGGAAGTCATCCTTGGCATCAATGAGACGCTGATGCAGATTCTGTATGCGCTCCCTGAGCTGGCGCTCGGCCTTCACTGACTGGCGCGCGCGAGCGGCTGCGGCCTCGGCGGCCACCGTGTTGAACGAGGTACGACGTCCCAGCATGATCTCTTCGATCTGCTTGGCGATGACCGGCCCGACGCTGCCGAGGTCTTGCCGGATGGACTCGACCTTGGACGCGGCGCGCATGAGGTATTCGTGGTCGCCCGCGATTTCGCCTGGGGTCAGCGCGCTGCCGTCGTCGGTTCGGCCAACGGGGTGCCAGATAGACACGGTGCCTTGTTTCTGGCCGTGACGGTCAATACGGCCATTGCGCTGCTCCATCACGTTGGGGTTCCAGGGAATCTCTACGTGGATCAGGTAGTTGCAGTGGTTCTGGAGGTCAATGCCCTCTGAGGCCGCGTCCGTGGCCAGCAGGATGCGGACGGGAGCGACGGAAGGGTCGGCCTGGAAGGCCGCCTTGACCGCCTCCCGCTCGTCTGGCTGGAGCCCGCCGTAAAGGAACATGAGACGGTCGCCGCCGTAGCCGTGCCCGGCGAGAATCTGGTGGAGCCAGGCGTGGGTCGCCCGGTACTCGGTGAACAGGATCACCCGCTTGTCGTTCCAGTTGTCGTCCTCGTCCTTCAAGTGGTCTTCAATCCACTTGAGTATTGCCTTGGCCTTGGAGTCCGCCTTGTTCCTGGATGTTTCGGCCCAGACCGTGAGTCGGTCGAGCATGTCGCGCTGTTTTCTGGACAGCGGCGGTGCCAACTCGGCGGCCTTTTCCACTGCCTCCTGCTCAGCTTCCTCCAGGGCGTAATCGTCAGCCTGGTCCTCTTCCGTGCGCAGGATCGCCTTGCGCAGGATGCGGTCGTCCAAGGTGTCAGTGCTCTTTGGTGCTCGCAACCCGGCCAGCGTGTCACGGTGCTTCGCCAAGGTCGAGGCGAAGGCTTCCGGAGACGAGAACAGGCGTTTCTTGAGGAGTTTGTGGGCGAAATCCGTGCCGTAGGCGTACTTGCTGCCGCCGACGGTCTTGGAGCGGTCGGCCATGTACTGCTGGAGCAGGGCGTAAACTTGACGTTCCCCGTCGGTGTAGGCCACCTCCAGTGGCTCCAACTTCCGGACGGGGAATACGGGATGGCCGTCGGCGTCGGTGATGTCGCTCTTGAGGCGGCGCACCATGACGCGATGGAGTTGCTGCTCGTCGGGGAGCACTGACCGGGCGAAGCGTTGGTCGTCGAGGAGTTCAAGCAGCGATGTGAAGGATGACTGGTAGCCGTTGTGCGGCGTCGCCGTCAGGAACAGGTGATGTGTGAAATGCGGGGTCAAGGTGCGAATCAACCGGGTCCGCTGGCTCTCCAAGGCATACTTCTCTGCCGCCGCCGGGGCGACGTTGTGGGCCTCATCGACCACCAGGATGTCGAACTTCCTCGGGTAGCTGATCTGTGGGGGCAGGATGTCCTTCAGTAGTCGCAGACCCTCGCCGGCCTTCGCCCAGTCCATCGACGTGATGAGGCGCGGTCTTCACGTAGTCGGTGTCAACGATTCGAAACTCCAGGCCGAACTTCTCTTGCATCTCCGTCTGCCACTTGATCTGGAGGCTGGCTGGACACACGACCAGGACGCTCCTGGCTCGATGCCGGATGAGGAGTTCCTGGATGACGAGGCCCGCCTCAATCGTCTTCCCGAGGCCCACGTCGTCGGCGATGAGAAGGTTGACTCTGGCCATGTCGATGGCGCGGACCAACGGGTCGAGCTGGTAGTCCTCAATGGCGATGCCGCTTCGGAACGGCGCTTGGAGGAACGAGCGGCTGGCGTTGGTGACGGCACCCCAGCGCACAGCATCAACGAAGGCTTCGAGGCGTTCGTCGGAGTCCCAGCCCGTGATGGACGGAAGGCCGGCCTTCTCCAGCACTTGCGCTCCCGGCTCAAGCTCCCAGATGACCTGCAACTCTTCGCCAAGGGCGTCCTCGTCCAGCGAGGAGAGCGTGACCAAGTGCTGAGGACGACTGCCTGGTAGCGAACTGCTGCTGGGTGCATCGGATACGACCCACTGGCGACGGCGCACCTCAACAAGCTGGCCAGGTTCGGGAACACTTCGATTGGGAAGCGGAGTTGCGGAAGCGTTGGCGATCGTCATGCGGGGGAAATCCTGCCGAGCTCCAGGCCCTCTTGGTGCGCCTTGACGTGGGCGCTGATGCTCTGGCCGATGGCCTTGCCTAGGGCGACTGGCACGGCGTTTCCGATGAGCCGTCCGATGACTTTCATTCGTACCGGCTGTCCCTCAGGCACGAATTGGTATGTGCGGGGGAAACTCTGGAGCAGAGCACCTTCTCGCAGGGAGATGGCCCGGTCCTGTGTTGGATGACCGAAGCGACCGTTTCCGAACCCGTAGAACTGTGTCGTTATAGTCGGGGCGGGATCTAGCTTCGTCATCCGTCCGTAGACCCCGGGATATGTCTTTCCAGACCTCTTGCGATGGCACTCGGCAACAAGTTCCTCGGGCCAGTCGCGCCAGGTCCCACCCTGCTTGGACGCCTTCATCCGCTTCATATTCAGCGGCGACAGTGCCGAAGACTGATGCAGAGGATCATCGGGGTCAGATCCACCGGCTTCCAGCTCGGGCATATCGCCAATGGCCCTCCACACGGACGTCTGGGACTTCTTCAGGTGTTTCGGGGGCAGCAATGAGATCGGTCCGAGGCGCGATGCCAGCAGCACCAGACGGGTGCGATGCTGGGGTATACCGTAGTCGGTGCAATTGACCAGCTGATGCATGACCTCGTAGCCGTGACCCTCAAGTGAGCTCTCGAACTCGCCGAACACTTTATGGTCAAGCAGTCCGACCACATTCTCCATCGTCACGATCTCGGGGAGTATTTCGCCTACTAGACGGGAGAAGTCCCGCAGTAGCCACCAACGGTCGTCTTCCTCTGACGCCTTCTGGTTGTAGCTAGAGAATGTCTGGCAGGGAGCGCAACCAGCTAGGAGCCGCACGCTGCCGGCGGTGTAGTACTGGCTGAGGTCTTCGCCGCTGAGCTCGCTGACCGACTGGAGAAGGAACTGCGCTTTGTTGTTGGCGGTGTAGGGGAACTGGCACGCCGGATCAATGTCGACTCCGATTCGGACCTTGATACCCGCTTTGCTCAGGCCGTGTGTGAGGCCCCCAGCCCCACAGAACAGATCCACGGCGCTAATGCTCACGCGCCTCTGCGTCACCTGGTGTCACTCCCACTAGTTTGATCTTTGCTCTTGTTCTTGCCAGGGCTGCCCGCCGCCCCTCCAGCCTCAATCCAGGCGTCCACTTGGTCCTTCTTGAAATCTCCACCGTCGGCCGACCCCTGTGCGCGGGCATCTCGGAACGGTCGATCCAGCGGTACGCTGTGTCCTGCTGACCCCGAGGTACTCACAGATGTCTTCTGCGGATAACCATCGATCTTGCGCTCCGGCCATTCTGCCCACTCCTGACATGGTTCACGTTCTCGCCCGCAGCGGTGGTCAATCTTGCCACGCGGAGCACCTGGCCTTGCTTGCGCAGGGCCTATGCTTCCAAGGTTCTTCAAGCCGATCTTAGCGGCAGCGATAGGCGATAGGCCGTGTTGTGCTGCAGTTTGCCTGTCCCGCTAGCATTCGTTTTCATCGGCGAACAGCATAGGAAGAGCCATGATTGTGGCCGCTGATCGTGGTGACCGAGCGGGAGCCCTGAAGAGTTCGCTGAGTGGCAGGGCTGGACCCGCTTGAGTGATGCGAAGGTTGCTTGACTACGCGGTTGTCGGTCCGGTTGTCCTTCGCCTTCATCCGTCAGCCTCGGATTGGGGGGCGCTTCGGCGCCATCAACTATGGGCAGCACGATCTGAGCGTTCACCCGCGCAGCGGCAACCCATGTCGTCGACTCATTTCGTCGGTGCCAGGAGGTCCGATTGTCGCTTCCGCAAAATTGAAATCCGCATGCTTGGCATCATCTTGTGGGCACGATCGGCTTGGGCTGGCGGTGCCGGGAAGCAGCCCTAGGACGCGGATGATGCTCGTCGATCAGTGGGCCCGTCCGCTCTACGCATTGTTCGGCCAGGTGCAGGTTGGAGACAAGACGAGCGCGTAGGTCCGCTGCTGGTCGCGTGCTGGCCTGGTTCGGGCGGGCGAGCAGCGAGACTGCTTTCTCTGCGTCGTAGCCGGCTTCGTGGATCTGCTGAATTGTTCTGGCGAGCGCTGGCCAGTCAGGTTGGCTGGTGAGTCGTGGGTCCGCATTGTTGGCAGCTTCGGCCCACCGGTTGTTGCGGTTTGCGGCTTCGAGTCGGCGACGCACGCTGGCGGTGTTGAACAGGGTTTGGGCGGCTGCGGCGCGCGGATCGGTGTTCCGGCGTGGCGGGCGAGCGCTTCTCGTACCGTGCTGAACGGCACGCTGAGTCGTTCGGAGATCTGCTGACTGTCGGCGTCCCACGAGTTTGGAGGCCGGGCGGCAATGATCTGTGCGGCTTGGTCGATGGCTTCCCATTCGGTCAGGATGGCGAGCCTCTCATCAATCATGGTGTGGGCCATCGGCTCGGCTGTGTCGAGGGTTGCCGCGACTTGGCTGGGCCCGTGGCGAGTGAGTAAGTCGGCTGGGTCAGTTCCTTCTGGGAATACGGCGCGGCGGGGGTCGATGCCGCGTGGTGTGAGCTGCCAGTAGTCGCGTTCGGCGGCGACGTGGCCGGCGAGGTCGGCGTCGGTGGCGATCACCACATCGGATTGGCCGTGCAGGAGGGCTGCTTGTTGGGCGGTGAGAGATGTGCCGAGGGGTGCGAGCCCGGTGTAACGGGCGCCGCCGCCGAGGGTGACCGCAATCGCGTCCATGGGGCCTTCGACGATGACGGGAATGGTGCTGGGTCGGGGTGTTCCGTAGAACTGGTCTCCCTTGTGAAAGAGCGGGGTTTCACCGGTGTTGAGATACTTGGGCCCGGCGCTGCCGTCGTCAGGAGCGTCGGGATTGCGGCGGCCGACGAATCCGAGGATCTCGCCATGCTGGTTGGTTATGGGGAAGACGACTCGGTCGCGGAACTGGTCGATGAGTCGTCCAGTGCAAGCTGCGCGGGCGACTCCGGCGGCGATCATTTCGGTGTCGCTGACTCCGAGCCGACGCAGGTGGTGAACGAGGCTGGTCCATCCCGCCGGTGCGTGTCCGGGTTGGACGAGCGGGTGTCCGGTGAGATCGGCTCCGAACCGTTCCATCAGATAGGTCTGTGCCCACGAGCCAGGCAGTCTGCTGGCGTAGAAGTCTTGGGCGAGCTGATTGATGTGGACGATCCGCTCCCGGGTGGCGGGGCAGGTCCGCCAGGTGTCGGCGCGGTCCATCTGGCGGGCGATCTCGGCGTCGGTTGGCTCGAAGACGCCGACGCTCGCGGATCGGAGGAGCGCGGCCATGGCGAGTTCGGACTC
>JALHFX010000086.1 GCA_022837595.1 Propionibacterium sp. | reverse complement strand
CGACATCGTTGAGGACCTCGAGGCCGAGGGCATCGCGGTAGAACCGGATCGCGGCGTCCACGTCGCCCACGGTGATCGGGCAATAGCTGAGTGAGATAGTGGTCATACCTTTCAGCTTAAATCTCGTCGGTCAATCGAGGCTCACTCGCTGACCGTCGAATCGCAATCGCTGTGGGCGCCCGTGGCGCAAGACGGGTACCACGAGAAAGACTCGTGCGGATTTGAGCAGCCAATCCTGGCAGGTCAGTCCTCGATGTGAGCCGCGCCTGCCGCCGCGAGCCGGGCCAGGTTGTCTCTTATCGTCCGGAGCTGCTCGGGTGAGTGCCCGGACCAATCGGTGAGCTCGCCGACACCCCTTAGCGGATGCCTTGAGCGATAAGAACGGGTCGGATTGCCGGGGAAGCGTTTGTCGGTGACGTTGGGATCGTCCTCGAACTCTCCGAGCGGCTCCACCAGATAGATGCGCGGTGGGCCGTCGCCGACCGCGAGTTCGGCGCCCCAGGCGGCCGCATCCAGGGTCGCGGTGAAGTAGATGTTGTTCATGACGCGACCGCCTTGATAGTTGGAGACTCGTCCAGGTTCCAGAAGGTCGCCGATGCGGAGTGTTGCTCGGGTGCCGTGCAAATAGGCCCCGGAGGCGTGAAGTTGGAAGGGAAATCAGTCTCAATCGTTTGCTTGGCCATCCCGTATCGTTCGGCCTCACGGTGGATCCATGCGATGATGCGCTTCGCGTCGATAAGATGCTCGGGGTATCCCACGCGCGGACGAAGCCCATAGTTGGCGCTCACCACGACCCATCCTCGCCCAGCCATCCGGTGAATTAGGTGGCGTGATTCCAGTCGCTTGGTGCCGGTGGAATAGCCCCCGCCATGCAGATAGATGAGGGTCGGCGCCGGCGCCATCAAGTCGCGCCGTCGATAGAGGTCGAGTCGATGGCTTCTGCCGCCCGGAGCGCACTGCAGATTCGGGATCCGCTCGATCGTGCGCGAGTGGCACGCACCTGCAGGTACACCACGGCTGAGGCCACCAGCAGACCGCCAGCGAACATGATCCACCCGGCGGCTGTATTGAGCAACCCACCGGAGAAGACCGCGTCCGCCGTCGACCACGTCAGCAATGCCAGGAACAGAAGTGGAACCTCGTTGATCATCACCCCGGCGAAATAGGACACCCTTGTCACAGGTAGCGGTCGTCGTGGAGGTCGCAGCGCACTCACGACCATGACGGCCATGATGACGATGCCGACGAGATATCCGTACAGCATGTTCTGCTTCCCTTCTCGGTGTGAGTTCCCAGGTGCTTCACAGCTGTAATCGTTGATATGTAGCCTACGTTTGCGAAGGTGAATATCAACGTGCTGTTCCGATCACCGCAGGCTTTGTGCAGTGCTATCCCCGTCTGGGACAGACTCGCTGCATATCGGTCCGAGACCGCCGGACAGCTCTCCGACTAGCGCCTTGCTCCCGGACCCAGGAAGAATCACCGATGAATGAACCGACTGTCATCACTGTCACACCGATCCACGTGGGGGATCTGCTCGGCGTGGGAATGCCGATCTACGTGCATGTCATCGATCACCCGAAAGCGCGCGTTCTGGTCGATACCGGACTCACGAAACTGCATCCGGCTGTGGCCGATCTTGATCCGCGCCTGAATCCGCTTGACGAGCAGGGCTTCGATCTCAACGGCATCGACGTGGTCGTCAACACCCACCTGCACTTCGACCACTGCGGCGGAAACCACCTGTTCGTAGGCAAACCGATCTACGTGCAGCGCCAAGAACTCGATGACGCCCGTGGCCAAGACGACTACACCATCCGTGAATGGGTCGATCCGCCTGGAATCGCGCTGCACTATCTGCCGGTCGATGGTGAACTCGAGTTGCTGGATGGGGTCCGCCTCATGCCGGCCCCGGGTCACACCTGCGGTTCGCAAATCGTGGTCATCGAGACGGCCGGGCGGCCCATCGTCCTCGCCGGGGACGCGGCGGTCTCGTTCGACGAACTCGATCATCCAGATACCGCGGGGCAGCGGCTGATTCGTTCGCTCGACCCACAGCAGGTGTGGCTCGCCCACGAACAGCGGCCATGGTGCCCGCCGGTGTAGAGCCTCGTCCAAACATCGTGCCTGCCATATTGTTCGCCGACGTCACGAATGGTTTGTCGCAATGGACGCCGGCTCCGAGCAGGACATAAAGAAGAAGATTGAGACCGCCGAATTGGGCTGCCACGGCCCAGCCGCGCAATCCCTAGAATCAAGGGCATGTCTCGGGTAGCGCACAGCGTGCAGGAATACTGGCGCAAACAACGCGGTCTCATGCTGGCGTTGCCGGCCGAAGTCGAAACTGGCGAAACTGACGCCGTCCATGATCTACGGGCGGCCGGGCGGCGCCTCAAAGCCACCATCAGGGTCTACCGCCCACTTCTGCGTCCAAAACTCTCCGAGTGGCTCTTGGCGGAATTGGACTGGTTCAATGCCGAACTCGGCAAAGCCAGGGACGCCGAGGTCATCCACGAGCAGTTGACGGAATTGTTGAGCGGATACCCCGAGGCGCAGCCCCTCCTGGACACTCTCGCGGCACGCCAAGAACACTTGCGCCTGGACGCAGTCGAGATGCTGGACGACGACCGGGTGACAGGCCTCGTCAGCGCGCTCGAGGGCTTCGTCCATCGACCGTGGCGGCGCACACTCGATACGCAGCAGGAGGACACCGCTCGGCAACAGATTTTAGGCCGCATCGATTGGGCGCGAGGGCGAGTCCTCAAGGCCTGGCGTGATGCGGACGCGGATTCCGACGCCGACCGCGCAGGTCTCCATCTGCTTCGCAGACGCGCCAAGGCTACACGCTATGCCTTCGAATCGGTCTCAAATGGCTACCCGCAGGCGGTACGTCAAGTCCGTTTCTATGCTGAATTGAGTGAATTGCTCGGCGTCGTGCAAGACGCCGCGATGGTCGAAGACGCTCTGACAGCCTATCCGGGAGAGTTGGCGCAGATCGCGATTGCCGAACAGTATCGCCGGGCGACCAAGGCCGAGAGCAGCGCGAGAGACCTTCTTCGAGCGGGGCTTCCGGAGATCTAGCGTGCCGCCCGCAACCGGGCGGATAAGCTTCGGAATATGCGGGCACAGCAGCCGGAATGAGCACCCCCTATCGTGCGGGTGTGCCATGCAGCGTCGAGCGAAGATAGTCGATCAATGCAAAAGGAAAGAGTGATGACAGAACCGATCACTTATCAGAATTACATCGCGGGCGAATTCCGTGCCACCGAAGAGACGATTCCCGTAGAGAATCCGGCTACCGGTGAGATTCTCGCTTACGCTCCACGCGCGACAGCTGCCGATGTCGACGACGCGCTGCAGGCCGCATTCGACGCCAAGAAGAGCTGGGCATTGACTCCGGCTCCTGAACGCGCCACCTACCTGAACAAGCTCGCCGCGGGGATCCGTGCGAACGAGGCGGCCTTCACCGAGATCTTGGTGAAGGAGCAGTCGAAGACTCCTGAACTGGCGAATGTCGAAGTCATGTTCACCGCCGACTACTTGGATTACATGGCCGGTTTCGCGCTACGGATCGAGGGCAGCGTACTGAACTCTGCCCGCCCGAAGGAATCGATCTTCGTACTCCGCAAGCCGCTGGGCGTAGCGGTCGGGATCCTGCCCTGGAACTTCCCGTTCTTCCTGATCGCCCGCAAGCTTGCCCCGGCGCTGATTACCGGAAATACTTGCGTGATCAAACCCGCTTCGGTAACGCCGATCAATGCGATGGAGTTCGCGAAGATGGCGGCTGAGGTCGGCCTCCCGAAGGGCGTCTTCAGCTTGCTGAGCGGCTCCGGGGCGATCGGCGAGCAGATGTCGTCCGACCCGCGTGTCGACATCATCAGCTTCACCGGCTCGGTTCCGGTTGGCTCAGCGATCATGGCCGCAGCCAGCAAGAATGTGACGAAGGTGAGTCTGGAGCTCGGTGGCAAGGCGCCCGCAATCGTCTTGGATGACGCCGATCTCGACCTCGCTGTCGCGTCGATCAAGGCATCCCGCGTGATCAATACCGGGCAGGTTTGCAACTGTGCCGAGCGCGTTTACGTGACCCGTGGTGTCGCAGACGAGTTCATCTCGAAGATGACCGACGCGATCGCATCGACGAAGTTCGGCGATCCCAGCGTCGATAAGGGACTCGACATGGGCGCACTCATCGACCAGAATGCGGTCACGCGCATCGCGGAGATGGTGGACGCTTCCGTCGCGCAAGGGGCAACTGCGCTGACAGGTGGCAAGCCCGTCGACCTCGGCCGTGGTTACCACTTCCAGCCGACTCTGCTCGCCGACGTCACTCAGGACATGCCAGTCATTCGGGACGAGGTCTTCGGCCCGGTGTTGCCGATCGTGGTGGTGGACGACTTCGATGAGGCGATCGCGAAGGCGAACGACTCGGAATACGGTCTGACCAGTTCACTCTTCACCCGGGATCTGGCCAGCGCGCTCAAGGGAATGCGTGAGATCGATTTCGGCGAGACCTATATCAATCGCGAGAACTTCGAGGCGATGCAGGGCTTCCACGCCGGCACTCGCAAGTCTGGCATTGGTGGGGCTGACGGCAAGCTGGGCGTCGAAGAGTTCACTCGTACACAGATGATCTACGTCGAATCGTAGGCGCCGACCTGATCCGCCAGTTCGGTCCCTGCAGATGAATAGCAGGTCGGCGGTGGGTTGATTCGCATCAGTTGAGGCCCGTGAGAGTGTGATGCTCGCGGGCCTCAACTCATGCCTCGGGCATCGCCAAGTGACGGGCCGTCGAATATCCGGTAGGGGATCAGCAGCCTGAGTTAATTCGGTTCGGGTGAGTACAGCGGCTGCCGAAAATGACGTCCACTACCGAAAAGGACGGGCACCCTCGCAGCGGCTACCGAAAATGACGTCCGCTACCGAAAAGGACGGGCACCCTCATAGCGGCTACCGAGAATCGCAGCAACTACCGAACGTTCGGTAGTAAGCGCGATTAGCGGTAGCTGCGGCGGTTGGTTGTGGGCATTTCGGTAGCTGCTGCGGTTAGCTGTGGGCATTTCGGTAGCCGCTGCGGTTGACGGTGGGCATTTCGGTAGCTGCGGCGGTTGGCTGTGGGCATTCGGGTAGCGGCTGGTGATGGCCAGAGGAGCGACCACGAGCTACTCCCTCGTGGCTCAGCAACTTGTCACAAGTGCATCCGGCCGTCCTGACCAGGATGCCGAAACAGCGGGTCGGCTGCTCACAGCTCGTTCAGCGCAGTCTCGAACGCTTGGTAGAGGCGATCGCTGAAGAGCCAGAAACGGGCCTCGGTGACTTGCGGATGCTTGCTCATCTCCTGCGCCACGGTGGTCACGGCTATTCGCGCCGCCTGGTCGATCGGGTACCCGTAGACCCCGGCTGAGATCGCCGGGAAGGCCACCCTCGCGCAGCCGTTCTCTGCCGCCACCTCGATGCTGCGGCGGTAGGCACTGGCCAAAGCCTCTGGCTCGCCGTGTTTCCCGTCGCGGTAGATCGGGCCGACCGTGTGGATCACGTGAGCGGCCGGCAGCCGGTAGCCCTTGGTGATCTTCGCGTCGCCGGTGCGACAGCCATTCAAAGTGCGGCATTCCGCGAGCAGCTCCGGCCCGGCCGCCCGGTGGATCGCGCCGTCGACGCCGCCTCCGCCGAGCAGGGAATTATTTGCAGCGTTGACGATCGCATCAGCCTCGGTGTCGGTGGTGATGTCGCCTTGGTGAAGTGTGATCCGAGCGTTCATTCCTCGACTCTAGTTGGCCGCCTCGGGCGATACCGAGACCTGGGGTGGACGAAAGACCGAAGCCTGGATCCACGCTAATGATCCGGGGGATCACTCCGGCGATTCGCCGTGGATGATGAGGTCGGCGAGCTCCCACGGTCGGTTGACGGCCCACAGTGCCTCCTCCTGAGTGGACCAGACGTCCCACCACGGACGGTAGGTTTCGCCGTCGCGACCCAGCGCTCGGGATTTGCGTTCGGATGCCGTCCGCTCGTACCAGAGCCGACTTGTGGCCAGCGCCGCGGATTTTGGGCTCAGGGCCCCGCAGCCTTCGACAATGATCGGGGAGTGAGGGTCGACCGCGACCCAGCTGCTGGGCTCGCCCGCTACCCAGTCCCAGGTGGGGTGGCCCGGGTTGTCGGCGCGCAGGATCGTGCGCCACACCGCTTCGGACGCAGCTGCCAACCCGTGCCATCCCGGATAGACGTCGTCCAGGCTGACCAGCTGGGTGGGACCCCATTGCGGTTCGACTGCGCACTGCAGCGCTTTGGCCAGTGTCGTCTTTCCGGCGCCAGAACCGCCGTCCACCAACACCACGGGACGCCGTCCGGTCGGGGCGGTCAGCGTGGCGACCAGGTAGCCCCAGTCGGCCGGTAGCTCGATCTGGGCGGCCATCAATTCGTCCAACCGACGAACCAGAACGTGCCAGCAAATAGAGCCATGCCGATCGTTAAGGCGCAGACCGCGAAGGTGATCAATACCGCGATCAGATCGGCGCGGCCGAGTGTGGACGGGCGCGCCCAGGTGCGGGTGACATCGGCGCCGAAACCGCGCGCCTCCATCGCTGTGGCCAGTTTGGTGCCACGCCGAATCGCGAACACCAACAACGCGAAAGCCATGGTGGCGAAGCGGTGCAATCGTCCGGTATCGCCCAAACCCCGGGCGCGGCGGGCCAGCGCCATCGTGCGCCAATCCTCCACGAACAACCCCACCATCCGCACCCCCGCCAGGGTGCCCAGGACGAAGCGGGCGGGCAGGTGGAGCAGTTGCGCCATGCCGTCGGCCATCCGGGTCGGGTCGGTACCACCGATCAGGATGACAGCTGAGCTCCCGAGCACCAGAATCCGGACGAAGACCGCCACAGCGAATATCAGCGACCGATCGCTGACCGTGATGAGCCACCAATGGAACCAGATGTGGCCACCGGGCCGCCCGTAAAGCGCCATGCTGATCGCGCCGATCGGCGCGATGACCAACAACGGCAGCAGTCTGCGGAACAACTGCCGTGCAGGAATCCCACAAGCCAGGAAGATGACGATCTGGCAAGCGAGCATGGTGGTCGCGCTGACCCAATCCAGTGTGATCAGGATCGGGATGGACGCGCAAACCGCCAACGCGAGCCGAGTCACCGGGTTGAGGCGGTCGAGAGCATTCCCCTGAAGACTGGACACCGGGGTCGTTGCGGTCACGCTGCTCATCGTGCCGCCAGATGGATGCGTTGCTCGGCCAGCACTTCGAGGAAGCCAGGATCATGGGTGACCGACACGATGGTGCGGCCCTCGTCGAGAATGTCGAGAATTAGGCGCACTAGATCGGTCCAGGTGTTGCGGTCTTGACCGAATGTGGGTTCGTCCAACACGATCATGGCCGGGCTGGTCGCCAGTACAGTGCCGACGCTCAGCCTGCGCTGTTCGCCGCCCGACAGCGTGAACGGGTTGAAATCGGCGAGCCGGTCCAGATGCAGGAGATCGAGCAGTTCGCCGACCCGGGCTTTGATTCGGTCGGCAGACCAATCCAGAGCGCGTAGGCCGACGGCGAGTTCCTCTTTGACGCTGCGTTCCACGAACTGGTGTTCGGGTTGCTGGAAGACTGTACCGAGGCGGGTGAGCAGGTCGCGGCTGGTCCAGGTGTGGGGATCGGCCGGGTCGAGAGTCCGGCGGCTGCGCCGGGCACGCTGCCCAACCGCTGGCCGCAAAGACTCGGTGACGACCACTCGGCCGTCCAACGGACGCAGTAGCCCGGCCAGGGTGAGTGCGAGCGTCGATTTGCCGGCGCCGTTCGGGCCGGTGAGCACGGTGGATCGGCCTTCGGCGATCGTGATGTCGAGTCCGACGCCAACCGGGTTTCCCGGGGCATAGCCAGTAGTGAGCTGCTCGGTCCACAGCAGGGCTCCGGTCTCGGGTTGGGGCCCCCGCCCGGTCAGTGGCAGCTCGGCATCGGGCACCCAGACTCCAGCGGCCAGCAGCTGGTCGCGGTGCTCGGCGAGGACCTGGTCCGGTGGGCCAGAGATAGTGCCCTCGGGGCCGAGAACGATGATCCGGTCGACCAGGTCCACCCACACGTTGACCCGGTGCTCGACCACCACCAAGGTGGTACGCCGGTCGGCGACCAGCCGTTCGACAGCAGCGCGCACCTCAGTGATGCCTTCCTGATTCGCGCTGGGCCCCCTGCATGGCAAGGGCGGACGCGATCGCCAGCCGCTGTTTCTGGCCTCCCGATAGTGCGCCGGTAGGGTGGGCGAGCGGCAGGTTCAGACCGACCGCTTCGAGGGCAACCCGTACCCGGGGCCAGATCTGTTCGCGGCTCACACCCATGTTCTCGCAGCCGAACGCAACTTCATCACCGACTTTGCCGAGGATGACTTGCGATTCGGGATCTTGCATCACGAGGCCCACCCGGCCACGTACCCGGGTCGGATGCTTTCCGTCGATCAACAGCCGTCCCGATTCGGTGCCCTCGTCCGCGCTACCCAACACGCCGGCCAGCGCTCCCAGCACCGTCGACTTGCCTGAACCGCTGCCACCCAGTAGCAGGACCCGTTCGCCTTCGGCGATGCTGAAGTTGACGTCCTGAACAGCCCAATCGGGTCGCCCGGCGTAGCGCCAGCCCCAGTCATCAGCGGTTATCACGTGATCAGGCTTGTCTTCCGGACGCGAACCTGCTCAGCACGCCGGTCTTGGCCAACGATTTGGTCAGTTGCCAGGACAGACCGCCGGCCAACACCAGCCCGGAGATCATCGTGCAGGCCAGGTAGATGATCAAGAACTCGGGGCTGCGTTGCAGGTTGCCGCTGGTGAACAACTCGAGTGTCCAGGCGCCCAGGCCGGCGCCAGCCCCGGCCAGCAGTGCCACCGGGAGCCGGAAGCTGCGGTAGGCGAAGATCAAGAAGACGATTTCGGCACCCAAGCCCTGGATGACGCCGGCGTACAGCGTGCTCACCCCCCAAACGTTGCCGATGAGGGCGGACACCGTGGCGGCGATCAGTTCGACGAAGATGGCCGCGCCGGGTTTGCGGATGACGAGCATGCCCAGCGGGCCGCCGAGGAACCAGATACCGGCCGCCAGACCACCCAGCCCGGGTGTCAGCGCGTCCATCGCCTGGAACCAGGCGTAGCCGATGGTGTTCCAGGCA
>JALHFX010000217.1 GCA_022837595.1 Propionibacterium sp. | reverse complement strand
CCCACATATTTCGAACACGCTCAGGCTCTTGAACTTGCCAACATCCGTCCAACGAAGGGTGGCTGCCGGCACACTCTTCGCAGGGCATGCCCGTGCCGTGCTGATGCTGGACGATCCCGCAGCAATGGAGCAGCTAGCTCAACGGATCGTGGCCGAAGGACTTTCGGTGAGAGGCGCGGAGGAAGCTGCATCTCTAACGCTGCGAGATTCTGATCCTGATGTCCCCCTTCGACGACGCGTACCACGCGAGATCCCGGAACCGATCCTGGCTCAAGCCAACGGACTCGCCGACAGGCTCGACACGCGTGTTCAAATCACCATGGGCGCGCATAAGGGCAAGGTAACAATCGAGTTCGCCGATGCCGATGACCTCGACCGAATCATGGGCCTGTTGGACGCTCAGGCCGTGAATCGAGAGAACGCCTGACTTCAGCGCTCTCTTCTCTCAGCCATGATGGTCCCGGAGACGGTCTACCTCGAGTATGTCGATGCTTGCACAGCAGCTTGCGGTCCACGGCTCGACCCACCGGCCGCTGTTGCTGGACTGCGGGCGCGTCTGTCGGCGTCGTCTGAAGGACTATCGGACCAAGGCCGACCTCGAGTTAGCGGCCATAATCGTTGGGCGACCCAAGATGGGTTGGTCACCAGCTCAGATCAGCAGATGGCTGCGCCGTCACTGGCCGCGGCGACGATGGTGGCACGGCCGCACCGAAACGATCGACGACTCGGTCTATCAGCGCCGCGCCCCACTCGGTGCGCAACAAGCGTTGCGCACGCGCCAGACCCACCGACGCCAGCGTGGCCGGAGCGAGCCATCCAACCACGCCTTGCGGCAGCAAGAGGAACACCAACGGACTACTGCGCCAGTATCTTCCCAACGGCACCAATTCTCTCGGTCCACTGCCAAGTTGACCTCCCCCGGGTCGCGGTCGAGTTCATGGACAGACCTCACGCGGTACTCAACGACTGGACCCCCGCGGGTGGCGCATCCAGTGCCATGCGCGGCGGAACGCGGGCTGCGGAAACCGAGCGGCCGAAAGAACGGCACTGCGCTGCGGTCGGACCTCGCCAGGTTAAGGTTTGTGACCGAAAGGTCTCCAACACAGCGTTCTACGTTGTGCTCTCCTTCACCGCGGAACAAAACCGGGACACCCTCGAACTGCGGGCAAGGGACGGCGAAACTCCTACGGTGGTCTGTACCCAATACCAGCAGAAGGACTGGCGCCAGCGCCTCGACGATCGACGGCGTCCCCGGTCTGTTAATCTGCCCCCTTGGATGGCTATGGAAAAGGCGGCCGCTATGGGGGATGGACACTCAAGCAAGAGTCTGTGGGGAGATCATACGAACCATTTCGACGCCCATGGCAGGAAGGTTGGCGAGTCTCGAGAGAGCTGGTGGGGAGATCATACGAACCATTTCGACGCCGATGGCAGGAAGGTTGGCGAGTCTCGAGAGAGCTGGTGGGGAGATCACGTTAACCATTCCGGTACCTGGCATCCCCACGGTAGTTCAAGCCCAGTGATGGCGTCCTCGCCATCCTCCTATGCGACGCTCGGCGGCGGTTCCGGCGGCTATGGGTACCACGAGCCGA
>JALHFX010000012.1:81308-81932 GCA_022837595.1 Propionibacterium sp. | reverse complement strand
ATCGCCTGCGAAGTGGCACCGAAGGCCGACAAATACGGAAAGCAGATCCGCTACGCGGATCGACGAGGGATCCCTTATGTCTGGTTCGGTGGCGCTGACGGCGAGGTGAAGGATATCCGTTCAGGTGAGCAAATGGCAGCTGACGCAGCTGCCTGGTTCCCTCCGGACGTCGATCTGCGTCCCCAAGTCGTCGCCAGCAGTGAATAGGCAATCCCCGGTTGGCCGCTACGGAGCCCGTAGCAAACCCCCTAGGTGGGGAAGCGGGGTTACGGGATGAGCCCCGATGTCGTGGGTCAGCATCAGGCGCAGACTTTTGCATGAGACTTCCACTCATCCAATTCGGCCCACCGAGGTCCCAGGGGAAAGGCACGTACCGTGGCTGACGATATTTTGTCGAACAACGAGAACTACGATTCCTTCAACGACAACTCCGACAACATCGACAACTCCACCAACGTGGGCGTCGATGTCGAGGTCGAGGTCGAGGATTCGTTCAATACCGATGTCGAGGTTGAAGACTCCTTCAACGACAACTCCGACAACTCCACCAACGTGGGTATCGATGTCGACGACTCGCTGAACGACAACTCCGACAACTCCACCAACGTGGGTATCGATGTCGAC